>CAZPCG010000026.1:0-12790 GCA_964584875.1 uncultured Spirochaetota bacterium | reverse complement strand
CTGAAAGATGTATACGAGCTGTTTCGTGGCGATGATATAGAGCTCATCGTGCCTCTCCGCTTCAAGGGGCAGATTAACGGCATTCTATGTTTGAAAAAAAAGGAAAAGGGGTTTGGGCAGCGATACACCGTGGAGGAGGAGAGGTTCATCGATATCATCGCGGGATTCGCGTCCGTTGCCATTGAGAATGCACGGCTCTACGAAATGGCAACCATTGACCGGAAAACGAAGCTCTACAATCATGGATACTTCCAGAATAAACTCACCGAGGAGATGGAAAGGGCTGAACGGTACAAGACCGACCTTAACCTCATAATAATGGACCTGGACCATTTTAAAAATGTCAACGACACCTATGGACATGTGGTTGGGGATGAAGTTCTCATCAAAGTGGCAAAGACCGTCAAGCAGCAGGTGCGTTCCTTTGATACCGCCGCCCGCTTCGGCGGGGAGGAGTTTACCGTCATTCTTCCTGAAACCGACAGTGTGAGCGCTGTGTGCGTAGCAGAGAGGCTCAGGAGAACGGTGGAAATACTCTCCTTCAATGCCTCCAGGAGAAAATTGTCCATCACGGTAAGCATTGGAGTAACCCACTTCGTACACTCGGCAAATATTACCGAGGATATGTTCATCGAGCAGGCGGATAAGGCCCTCTATTATGCAAAAGAGCACGGGAGAAACCAGGTCGCCGTGTACGACAAGGTTGTCGGAAAGATATAGAAAAAAGGAAGTTATTCTTCATCTTCCCAGTGAATGCAGGTCACCGGACAGGCGTCCATTGCATCCTCTATCTCCTCCTCAGACGCTCCATCCAGATTGAAAATTTCTGCCAGATTGTCGTCGTTCATCCTGAACACATCCGGACAGCTATCCACACAGGCAACACAACTGATACATTCATCCTCGTCAATGTAAAACTTCCTTGCCATGCCGTTCTCCTTTGTCAATTGTGGAATTTCAAGGAATAATAAAAAGCACCCTGTAAAAAGTCAACTCACTTTTAGGAGAAATATCTTTTAATCCTTGTAAAAACATGAAGCTTCGGCAGGAGGTAGAATACGATGAAGAGGAGTATAACTACCGAGATAGTACCTACGATGGGGGAACGGAGAATTAAAGCCCCGCAGAGCGCAAAGGCAGTAACGATGAGAAGTGAGAAGCAGGTAAGAACAACTACTTTCAATGCTTTGAAGAACAACTTTGACACTACCTGCCGCCGAAAAAGCTGGTACCCGAAATAGCTGCACATAAAAGCCGCAGCAGTAAGAAACATAAACCCATATACTCTCTTATTGAAAATTGCAATCCTGTAGAGGCCGTAAACCATGACAACGATCCCGGCCATCGATGCCAGGATAAAGAAAAACATAGTGAGAACACTACCAACCACGCTACGATATCTATTTTTAGCGGTTTTACTCACCTTTCGAACCTGATTCGCTATTTCCATTTGCTGCAATAATGAATTATTTTACAGTTGCAGGTCCAATAATGTACCATACAACATAGGCATTCTATTCTCCCCTGTCAATGACGTATGAAAACTAAAAACCCCCTTCGGATCATGTTTCTGGGAACCGGTTCGGATGTCGGGAAGAGCATCATGGCGGCTGGTTTCTGCAGGATACTCCGCAGAGCCGGCTACAGCGTTGCACCCTTCAAGGCCCAGAACATGGCCCTGAACTCCTTCGTCACAATGGACGGGAAAGAGATGGGGCGGGCGCAGGTGATACAGGCTTTTGCAGCCGGCATTCCCCCTGAGGCGGACATGAACCCCGTCCTTCTCAAGCCCTCCGGGGAATCAAACACCCAGGTAATCGTTCAGGGAAAGGTATGGAAAACGGAATCTGCAGCCGGATACTACAGGCAGAAGGACCTCCTGATCCCCCATGTCATGGAGAGTTACGAAAGATTGAGGGAGAGGTTTGATGCGATCATTCTCGAGGGCGCCGGAAGCACCGCTGAGGTGAACCTGAAAGAGAACGATTTTGTCAACATTGAAATGGCAAAGTGCGCTCATGCGCCAGCGATAATCGTTGCAGATATCGATAAGGGAGGGGTATTCGGAGCAATCATCGGAACAATGAAGCTCCTTTCAGTTAGGGAGAAGAGACTCATAATGGGATTCATTATCAACAAATTCAGAGGAGACCCTTCGCTCTTTTCCACGGGGATGGACTACATCGAAAGAAGGACAAAGAGACCCGTGTTTGGCCTTCTTCCATACTTCAGCGATATTCACCTCCCCGAGGAGGACAGCGTTGCCCTGCAGTACGGCAGGAAAGGAAAAAGCGGGGATGGGGACATTGTCACGATCTCGGTCATCCACCTACCCTCCATCTCTAACTATACCGATTTCGACCCCTTTGAAATCGAGCAGGGAGTCTGCCTGAAATATGTACGCGCTCCGGAAGATATTGGAGAAAGCGATGCTGTGATAATTCCAGGAACAAAGAACACCATTGCTGATCTGATGTGGCTCAGAGAGAGTGGGTTTGAAAGCAAATTGCGTAAGCACGTTGAAAAGGGTAGAACACTTATCGGGATATGCGGCGGGTACCAGATGCTGGGTAAGCACGTCGAAGACCCCTACGGGGTTGAAACCGCATACGGAAAGGCTCGGGGGCTTGATTTTTTGAACGTTTACACGACCCTCCAAAAGGAGAAGACCCTGACAAGGGTCGGGGGGCTCAGCCACCTTTACACATTGAACAGGATAAACGGTAAAAAAATAGCCGTCGAGGGGTATGAAATTCACATGGGTGCTACAAAGAGAGGGCCGGGAGTGAAACCTTCATTCATAGTGTACAGCATGGATGATGCAGCGGGCGCGGGTTCTACCGCCCACGAGGATGGGGCCACCACAGAGGATGAAAGAGTATGGGGAACATACCTGCACGGCATTTTCGAAAACGATACATTCAGACAGCATTTCCTGACATCTCTTGGAAGGGAAGGCGGAGAGATGGTTCTTTACCGCCCCTACCTTGAGGAGCAGTTTGACAAACTTGCGGACCTCATTGAACGGCACATCGATGTTCGTTCAATAATTCAGATAGCTGAGCTGTACAGGTAAGACTCACAACCCATCAAAGTTCACTCCGGAAGGTCGGGCATCTCACGCATATGGCTGCCGCTGCCGCCTGACTTTACTCTTATGATCTCTGCCAGTATGCTGATGCTGATCTCTTCCGGGCTGCTGTCTCCAAGGCGAAGGCCGATGGGGGCATAAATGCGAGGATCATTCGTATTCACCCCCTTCGAAGCGAGGGATTCAAAGAGCCTCTTTACCTTGTTCCTGCTCCCTATCATCCCGATGTATAGGGCCCTCGTCTTAAGCGCCTCCTCAAGGCACAACCCATCGTACTGATGACCGTAGGTGACAATTACGATGTAGCTCTTCTCATCGATTGGAAGGTGATTAAAACTTTCGGCAAAATCCGAATGGAGCACCCCGGCTGCATCTGGAAAAAGCTCCCTGCATGCATAGGCTTCCCTGTTATCGATGATCCAGTGAGGAATCCCGAGCACCCCGCAGAGCCGGGCAAGCTTTCTGCCCACGTGTCCGGCGCCAAAGATAAAAACCGCCACTTCTTTCTGAAAAATTTCAATGAAAACCTCCACCTTCCCCCCGCACAGCATACCCAGAGGTGTTCCCTCGCCCTTGCGGCCCAGGTCGTATACGAACCTTCCCGACGTGCCCTCTCTCAGCAGCTTCAGCGCATCCTCAAGCACCCTTTTTTCAAGCGCCCCTCCACCGATTGTACCCTCTATCTTACCATCGGGAAAGGCGATCATCCTTGTACCGGGCAGCCTGGGGGTGGATTCCTCTGCATGAACGATAGTGGCAAGCGCAAAGGTTTTTCCTGCACCAATCAGCTCTGCAATCCGTCTGAAAATATCTTGCATAGATTCTACATTTCCTTTATCAGACTTCTATAGTCTTCTATAGTCCTCGGGCGTATCGACATCCTGAACTACCCCTGGATCGTCAACAGGAACAAATGCTACAGAATCCCCCTCGCTCCGAATAACGCTGCGGGCTCCCTCCGGAAGCTCTCCCTCCAGTATCATAGGGTATAGCCGGTGCGGGAGGATGGTTGGATGCCCCTTCCGTCCCATGAATGTTGGGACCACGATCCTCCCCCTGTCCTTTTTCCAGCGCTCTACAAGCGTCACATAGGTCGAGCTTTTGACGAGGGGATGATCGACCAGGGTAAATAAAACCCCTTCACTTTCGGGTGAGAGTTTTCGAATACCGAGCTGCAGGGAGCTCAACTGGCCTTCCTCCCAACTCTTGTTGATGACGACCCGCACATTCTTCAATCGAACCTTTCTCTCAATCTTTTCATGCTCAGCTCCCAGCACCACTACAAGCTCGCCTATGCCGGCTTCGCTCATGGTCGCCATGATCCTCTCGAGGAAGGTCTTTCCCTCGAACATGAGCAGGGCTTTGAGCTTTCCATCCATCCTTTGCGATTCACCGGCAGAAAGGATCAAACCCGAGAGCATACCCCCACCCCCTTCGACAAATGAACTGATTCAAGGCGCACAACAGACCGGCCGCAAAGTCTGCCCCTGATGTCGCCCCGATCGACAACAATTCCCTGCCCCACGCACACACCTCTTCTTCACCCCCCTCAACGAGGGAGACGATCAGGTTTTTTGGCTTTTCAAAAAAACGCCCTTTCCATGCGCAGTAATTGAAGGTATCTGTAATAGCATTGCCGCACCTGCCTTCAGTATAAATGATTTTACGAATCTCGGTAAGATCTATTGAGATGAGCCTCTCAAGAAGATAGAGGCCCCCGAGCATCCCCCCGATGAAGTCGTCACCGGCGGGTGTAAAACCGTACCCCGCTCCCCTGATCAGGGCAACTCCTCCCCTGTAGTTTTTCTTTGCTATTTCTTCACATCCAGCCGTCACCCTGCTGATAAGGGCCCTTGAGAAGGCCGAAGGGAAAGTATCACCACCCTTCCGACCCAGCATGAAGCAGAGGCTTTCCTGGGGGGCATTCAAAAGCAGGAATTCAACGAAATAGTCAACATTTTTCCTGAACCCGGGCAGATCAAAATGCAAGGCGGGAAGCTCCGAGCGGTACTTCTTTTGCCCATCGAGAACAAACACCTCATCACCTACCTTTACCCATTTACCGGATATTTCAAGGGTGCTGACATCCCCGAAGTCCAGGCTCTCCATCACGATGTTGATTGGACCATTGCCAACATCCCCGGTAACCGCTGAAATTAACATCCCCCCTCCCAGGTAGTTGATGGCCCTTGAGAAGCGTGAGTGTACCCTGTACTTCCCCGGTTGGAGGAGGTCGCCAATACCGATCAGCCTTTTGCTTATTGTATTACGATCAGTGAGAGCGTTCTTATCGGGAATCGTGGAGTCCGGATACATCTGATATCGACTACTTAACCTCTTCGAACATGAGACCGTAGACATCCTCCCCAACCTTCTCCCTCACAACACCCACCCGCGTTTGAAGCTCCATCCCGGTTTTCGGGTCTTCGACGAGCAGATGACCGCATGCCCGAAGACCTCCTCCAAACTCAACCATGCCGAAGATAAGGTACTGCTGGGTGAATCCGGTTGGGAGATTGTATACACGGGTCCATGTTATGAGCTTGCATGGTCCTTCGATCGGCACCTTCTCCCAGGCTGAAAAGAATACCCCGGAGGGGTCCCGGCGATTGCTGCACTTCCTGCAGATCATGGGAGCCGGGTAGTAGAGGGTGCCGCACTCCGGGCACTTACAGGCATAAACTGCTGGTTTCACAGGACCGTATACGCTGAAATCTATCATTCCCTACTCCTTCGAGCATATTGTAGTTACCACGTTGTTGCCAAAGCCTCCGAAGTTCACAGCAAGTCCGTGCTTCGGGTTTGGGACCTGCCTGCCCTTCTCGGCCTCTCCCCTGAGCTGTTTCACAAGCTCGTGTATCTGTGAGACGCCGGTAGCACCGACCGGGTGCCCCTTTGCCTTGAGCCCTCCTGAGGTGTTGATGGGCAGCTTTCCATCGACCTTCGTCACTCCTTTCCTGATTGCCTCCTTCGCCTTTCCCTTCTCGAAGAACCCTAGCTCCTCGCTGATAGCAACCTCAAGGATGATGAAGGGGTCGTGAAGCTCCGCAAAGGATATTTCCTTCGGCGTCAATCCAGCCATCTTGAAGGCCCGCTCACCGCTCAGCCTCACGGCCTTCAGCTCCAGGGGGTCCTCCCTCTCATGGACGCAGTGGGTATCGGTTGCAGAGCCTGTCCCTGATATTATGATGGGCTGTTTCTTCGTGAAGTGCTTCATCTTCGGTGAGTCGAGGGCGCAGAGGATCAGGGAAGCCGCCCCATCTGAAACCGGGCACATGCTGTAGAGGCGAAGGGGTTCTGCGATGTAGTTGTTCACCACAGGCGCATCGGGGCTATCATGGATTCCCTCCATGGTACATGGTATTCTCACATGGGCGTAGGGGTTCTTTGCACCATTTTCATGATCCTTCACAGCTATTATCGCAAGCTCCTGCTCGCTCAACCCGTATCGCTCCATATAGAGGCGGGTGAACATGGCACCGAAGGCAGGCAGTGTAAGCCCGTAATTATATTCAGCCTCAGGGTGGAGAAGTGTTGCGACAAAGTCGGTCGCCTCCCACCCGGGCACCGATCTCATGATTTCACCGCCGGTTACAAGAACAACGTCGGCCATTCCGACTGCAATCACCGCATATGCCATTTTCACCGCGCTGCCCCCGCTTGCCGGGCCGTTTTCCACAAGCTCGGCCATAGCAGGTTCGAGGTTGAGCCGGCTCACCAGCGATGAGGCGATCCCCGTCTGATGGTTGAGGATTCCTCCCCCCATGTTGGCAACAATGACCTGGTCGATTATGCCCCTGTTCTTCCTGATGCCTGCATCTTCCAGAGCTTCCGAAGAAGCATAGGCCATGATATCCACAAGGTCATAGTCGCTGAGGTTCCCGAAAATGGTATGACCGATCCCTGTAACTGCTACTCTTCTCATTTCCTGCTCCTCTTATACCCGGGTATCTGGGGATACTCCTCCGGCGGCTTCAGCTCAAAAGCTGTGGCAAGGAGAGCCTGATCGACTGGCCGCTGTCCGCTCACCTTCTGGTCACGAACTGCATCGTAGAGTGCCCGCGTCAGTACATAGGTGGGAACACCACCCAGCTCATGCCGCATCTCGGGATAGAGGTGCTCCCTGTTTTCAAGGGCGTACTCGATCATCCACCTCTTGAACCCGATAGGACTTTCGGCCACAATCCATACCTCCTTCTGCCCGAGTATCTCCAGGTGGTGCTCCATCTTGGCGGCAAAGAGCTGGGCGCCGATTCGAAGCCCTCGCTTCACCGCCAGGGTGTGGAGGCTCATGCCTATGCGTGCATCGACGAGCCTGCTGTTCACAATCCCCGCTATCACCCCGTCGATGGCCCCAACAAGAACAAACTCGTTTGCCATCCTGTAGCGGTACCACCCCAGAATCTCGGCGTAAATCCTCGCGGCTACAATATCGTAGAAGTCCCTTGGGACACCCAGGAGAGGGTGGATGGTTTCAAGGAGAATCCCTGCCTCCTCCCGCTGCACCTCTCTCACCACCATTTTCTCCCCGTCTGCGAGGGTGATGGCCTTTACTGGATATGGCTTGAGCTCGATCTGGGGCGGCCTGAGCTTCTTCTCCAGTTCATCGATTATCATCCCGCAACTCCTCTGTGTTTCACATTGTTAAACATGGCTAACCCATTCTATCAGGGTTAAGCCTGCTGTCAAGAGATTTCAAAAATTTTCGGGCCATCTGTATCAGAAACGCATTATATTATCTGGAAAAACCAAAAATTGTTTGAAAAAGCGGCGGTCTATGATATCGTTTATTCTGTTATCCGGCAGGAGGTTGCACCTTTTGGGACTTCATTGAGGAGCTTAATTGAGGAGCTTTCCATGATCACAAGAAACATCATTATGGAAAACACCTACTTCGATTCCATTGTGCTGATGTCGATCTCAGGCCAGCTAAGAGAGGTTGACGGCGTGGAGGAGGCCTCGGTTGTGATGGGAAGTAAGGCAAACAGGGAGATTTTGAAAAATATCGGCCTTTTAACCGCCGAGGGGGAGAAAGCAGGCCCGGGCGACATGGTCATTGCTGTCAGGGCAGATAGAGAAGAGGTTGTTCAAACTGTTATGAAAAGGGCTGAGGAATTGCTTGACAGGCGAGCCCAGGAGGTTGAGCGAAGGGAAATTGAAACCCCCGCAAGCTATGAATCTGCCATCGGAATTATGCCCGGGGCAAACCTCGTTGTAATCTCAATCCCCGGGCAGTACGCATGCAGGGAGGCTTTGGCGGGGCTTGAGAGCGGCCGATCGGTGATGATCTTCAGCAACAATGTCCCCCTGGATGAGGAGATCAGGCTGAAGAGGAAGGCCAGGGAGCTTGGCCTTCTCGTTATGGGACCCGACTGCGGAACGGCGGTTATCGGCAGGGTGGCCCTCGGGTTTGCCAACGCAGTGCGCAGGGGTCCCTTCGGCATCGTCGGCGCCTCGGGCACAGGCATTCAGGAAATATCCACCATTCTCCATCGCAGGGGTTACGGCATCAGCAATGCTATAGGTACAGGCGGGAGGGATTTATCCATAGAGGTGGGAGGGGTAAGCATGTTTCAGGGTATCATGGCCCTGGAAAATGACCCCGATACCAGGGTCGTAATCCTGATATCAAAACCCCCTGCCCCCGAGGTGGCGGTAAAAATACTCGATGGGGTGCGGTCTTTAAAGAAGAAATACCTGATCAACTTCCTGCAGGGGGACCCCCTGGAGGCTCAGAAGAGAAACCTCCCCTTCGCAGCAGGGCTTGAAGAGGCCGCCGAACGGGCCGTGGCCCTGCTTGAAAAAAGGGCGTACACACCTGTTCCGTTCGCTGAGGATGCGCCCAGGGTCAGTGAGAGGGCGGCACAGGCGGCGAAAAAGATCGGGAAGGGTAAGTTCCTCAGGGGACTCTTCTCAGGGGGGACGCTTGCCGATGAGGCTATTGCAATTCTGAGCCAGGAGATTGGAGACATATACTCGAACATCCCGCTTAAAAAAGAGCTTGCCCTTAAAAGGAGCTGGACGAGCTACATGCACACAATCGTCGACATGGGGGAGGACGAGTTCACCCGGGGGAGGCCGCACCCGATGATAGACTACTCCCTGCGCTGCGACCGTATCACAAAGGAGGCCGCCGACCCGGGATGCGGGGTGATTCTGCTGGACGTAGTGCTCGGTTTCGGCGCCAACCATGACCCCGCAGGGGTCCTTGTGCCTGCCATTCAAAAGGCAGCGGAAATTGCCCGCAGGGACGGGCGCAAAATCGCCTTCGTTGCCTCTATTACAGGCACTGAGGATGACCCGCAGGGCTTCTCCAGGCAGATGCGGGCGCTTGAGGAGGCCGCTGTGAGCGTCCTTCCGTCAAACGCCCAGGCGGCACGGTTTGCGTCTCTTATCCTGAAGGGTTGATCCTGATACTGATGCTGTCGATAAGGATTGGGTGAAGAACATGGGAAAAATAGAGGATCTGCTGAAACAGAGGCCTGTCATAATAAACATCGGGCTTGAATCATTTGCCGACTCCGTAAGGAGCCAGGGGGCAGAAGTACTGCAAGTGGACTGGAAGCCACCGGCAGGTGGTGATGTGAGGGTCATCAAGCTGCTCGACGAACTCAACCGGCCCCAGGTGCGGGAAAAGATAGACGCAGCAAACAGGAAAGCTGCAGACACCATAATAAATGCCCAGCCCTTTCTTATCGATATTCTCCCCGCCTCCAGGGCGATCCCCGGGATGGAGAAAAACCTGATCCTCCATGCCGGTCCCCCTGTGAGCTGGGAGCGAATGTGCGGGCCGGTGCGGGGCGCTGTCATGGGGGCGCTGGTCTATGAAGGGCTTGCAAAAGATATCAAGGAAGCAGAAAGGCTTGCAGCCTCGGGGGAGGTCAGGTTTGAGCCCTGCCACCACCACAGGGCCGTCGGGCCGATGGCCGGTGTTGTCTCCTATTCGATGTGGGTTTATGTGGTGGAAAATAAAACCAGCGGCAGCACCGCCTGCTGCACGCTCAATGAAGGGCTCGGGAAAGTCCTGCGCTTCGGGGCCTACAGCGATGAGGTAATTGAAAGGCTCAAGTGGATGGAAACCGTCCTCGCACCGGCCCTCCAGAAGGGAGTTCGACAGTCCGGAGGGATCAACGTGAAGGAGCTCACAGCCCGGGCCATCATGATGGGAGACGAGTGCCACAACCGTAACGTTGCAGCAACCTCCCTTTTCATCCGTGAGCTTATCCCCCACCTTCTTTCAACCGACCTGGATAAAAAGGCCATAAAGGATGTTGTTTCGTTCCTCACGGGAAACGACCACACCTTCCTCAACCTGTCGATGGCGGCATGCAAGGCAGCCACCGACCCCATCGCGGGCATGGAGCACTGCTCGCTTGTTTATGCCATGGCCCGAAACGGCACTGAAATCGGCATGCGTGTTGCAGGGCTCGGAGAGCGCTGGTTCACAGCGCCTGCGGGTATACCAAAAGGCCTCTACTTTCCTGGCTACGATGAAAAGGACTCCTGCCCCGACCTGGGAGACAGCACTGTTTCTGAGGTCGCCGGGATTGGGGGCTTCGCGATGGCAGCTGCTCCGGCAATAGTGAAGTTTGTTGGCGGTATACCGGGCGATGCGATTCGCTACACTCTGGAGATGTATGAAATCACTGTGGCAGAGCACCGGTACTACTCAATTCCCGCTCTCAACTTCAGGGGTACACCTGTGGGAATCGACATATTGAAGGTCAACCGGCTGAACATCCTGCCCCTTATCAATACAGGCATAGCCCATAAGGACCCGGGGTTAGGCCAGATTGGCGCCGGCATCCTGCGGGCGCCGAAGAGATGCTTCGAGGATGCAATCGTTGAGTTTGCAAGGCTCTTTTGAAGAAACGCTCTCCTTCCTCGCAATGACAGCCGGCGTAATCTTTATCAACCTTGACCGATGTTATTGACAGGCTTTGATTTTGAATGTAGGATGAGGTGTAAAAGCACAACCTGTAGATCATAGAGTAAGGGGTGAGCCATGAACAGCGGTGAGTTCCTCGATCTCATGAAGAAGGCCAAAGTGTACGACCTGACCGTGCCGCTAAGCATCCATACACCTCCCTGGCCAAGCTACATGCCTCTGCAAATCCAGTACTTCAAGAGAATAGCAGGTGCCTTTGGCGGTGGGATGGGGGCAAATGGCCAGGTGATACAGACGAGCAACCACGTTGGAACCCATATGGACGGGGAAATGCACTTCTACGGGCATGGCAGGGCAATCGGCCAGGTCCCGATCGGAGAGTGGGTGGGAGAAGGGGTAGTGGTGGACATATCCAATGAGGTTTCAGACTACAGCCTCTACAGCCCCGACCTGCTGAAAAGCAAGGCAGAGATCCGCAAAGGGGACATTCTTATCATCAACACGGGGTACCACAGGTTTGACTGGGCCCAAGAGGGAGCCGACGAGGTGCGCTACTTCGTCTGCCACCCCGGTCCTGACCCGGACTTCGACCGGTGGTGTGCCGGGATGAGGTTCAAATGGATCGGCGTCGACTGCGGTAGCGCAGACCACCCGATGAACACAATCATCCGCCAGTGGCAGCCTGCCCACTTCAAAAAGGCCGAGGAGAAGCTGCAGAAAGAGAGCGGGAAAACGTGGGATGAGCTTTTCCCTCCCGATTACTACTACCAGGTCATGCATATCAAGCTCTTCCCCAAAAGAATCGTCCATGCAGAGTGTATCGGGGGGGACATCGACAGGGTAAGCAACCGAAGGCTCTGGATCGGCGCATTCCCCTGGCGGGCGGTTGAGATGGAATCGTGCATCTGCCGTATAGTGGCATTAGATGTTCAATGATGATCCGGCTCAATCGTGATACTCCTTTTTCCCGCTCTTTATACCCATGTAGACCCTCTCCGAGCTGAGTGGAAGGGAGAAATAGTCAATTCCAAGGGCATCGAAGAGGGCATTCCCAACCGCTGATGGGACGGAAATCATCGGGTGCTCGGCAACGCCCCGTGCTCCATATGGACCATCGGGCTGAGGGGTTTCAACAAAGTGCTGCGTCATCTGGCGGGGGATATCCCTGGCGGTAAATATCTTGTAGTCGACAAGGGTGGGATTGAGAAACCTTCCATCCTTTGAGAACTTGAACTCCTCGGTAAGCGCACTCCCCAGACCCTGGACCACCCCACCTGTAACCTGCCATTTCACAAGCTCCCGGTTTATCACCTTTCCAATATCAAAGCAAGAGGCTACCTTTATCACTTCGACCTCGCCCGTTTCAACGTCAACCTCTATCTCCACCCCGTGCGCGCCGTACGTCCAGTCCAGGGCTGGTAACCCCTGGCCGGTTTCCGGGTCCAGGTTCGTCAGACCCTGGGCGATGTACACACCCCTCCCGATCACAGGTCCGCCTATAGAGTTTCCGTTCGGGTACACATAGCCGTTCACCACCTGCCGGTACTCGAGGCATGCATCGGGGTTGTGTTTTATATACACTCTCTCGTTCTTACAGACAAGCTCATCCACCGCACAGTGAAGCACCTTTGAGGCGGTCTCCTTTATCTGGCGGATGCAGTCCCTGGCCGCCTGTATCGTTGCGTTGCCGGTCATAAAAAGCCCCTTGCTTGCCACCGTCTGCCAGTCGTAGGGTGTGAGAGAGGTGTCGCAGTCCCAGGGGATGTTCACCTTCTCAACAGGTATCCCCAGCTCTTCTGCTGCAATCTGCG
>CAZPCG010000025.1:0-13204 GCA_964584875.1 uncultured Spirochaetota bacterium | reverse complement strand
TCCCGCTGGGCATGGGCAAACCTCGTGATGGAATCCATCATGAATATGACATGGTTTCCCCGGTCCCTGAAGTACTCTGCTATCGAGGTGGCAAGGTAGGCACCCCTGATCCTCATGATGGGGGCCTGATCGGAGGTTGCAACGACCACAACGGAGTGCCTGAGCCCCTCCTCACCAAGGTCGCGCTCTATGAATTCCCTGACCTCCCTTCCCCTCTCACCTATTAAGGCAATCACATTGACGTCCGCAGTGGTGTGCTTCGCTACCATGCCGAGCAGCGTGCTCTTGCCGATTCCGCTCCCTGAAAATATCCCTATTCTCTGCCCCTTCCCTATCGTGAGCGCCCCGTCGATCGACTTCACCCCTGTTGGCAGAATCTCGGTTATCCTCCTGCGCCTCATAACGTGGGGAGGCCGGTTGAAGATGGGATACTCCGTCTCACAGGGAACCCGTCCCCTTCCATCCAGTGGCTTTCCCACCGGGTCGATGACCCTACCCAGGAGTGAGGGGCCGACAGGCGCAGAAAGAGGCTTTCCCATTGCAACGACCCTCAACCCCGACTTAATGCCGGGATCGTTTTCGAAAGGGAAGAGAAGTGCCGTTCCGTTCTTGAAGCCGACAACCTCTGCATAGACCTCCTTCTGCTTCTCGGGAAGCAGGATCTTGCACAGCTCCCCGACCCCCGCAAGGGGCCCTTTGCTTTCGACAAGAAGGCCCACCGATTTGCTCACGATTCCCTCATAGACGATCGTTTCCAGCTCCTCGAGGGCAACTATGTACTTGTCAAAAATATCCACTTCCATCTTATTTCTCTTTGAGTGGTACCAGCTCCCTTATCCTCTCTTCGATGATACCGAGCTGTCGCTGTATGCGCGCATCGATTGAGCCTAAAGAAGTCTCGATGATACACCCCCCCGTATCGATCCTGCTGTCCTCTTCAATACGTACCTGCTTCAAGCTCTCGACTGCGGCGATGAACTCCTTCTTGTGCCTGGTGGTAAGATCCATATCGCGGGTATTCACCTTGATGGTGATCTCGGTTTCTCCCTTCACCTTCGACAGAGCTTGCCTGACATTCTCGACGACAACCCCTTTCTCGGTTTCCGAGAGGACCTTGACGACCTTCCGGGCGATGAGCAGCACAAGGTCGATCAACTGACCCTCGGTATAATCGAGGATCTCCTGCCGCTTATCGATTGCTGTATTTATTATCACGTGGAGCCTCTCAATGAGCCTTTTTACCTCCTCATCGCCATGCTTGAAACCCTCCTCCCTCCCCTGCTCGTACCCCCTGCTCCTCGCTTCGCTTTCAAGTTCGGTCGCCTTTTGTTGCGCCTCTTTATCAATGCCGGATGCCTTTGCCCCGGCTTCATCGAGTATGGCGCCTGCTTCCCGCTCGGCATCATCTTTGATCTTACGGGCATCGGCATTGCTCTTCTGCATCACAGAAAAGGCTGCTTCCTCTGCCTCCTTCCTGATCTTCTGGGCCTCTTCTTCCGCCTCATCCTTTATCTTTTTTGCCTGATCGAGTATCCTCTGCCTTTCATCCTCCACTTCGACGAGGGGAGCCTCCTCTACCTCGATGGCTTCTACTTCCTCAATCTCCAGTTCGGCCCTAACAGGCTCCTCATCAAGAGGTTTCTTTACAGCGATTAGCGGTGGTGTAATGAGCACCTTTGAGCCGATTTCCCTGACCTCTGAAGCCTTGAATATCTTCCTTGACACCGGCAATCCTCCATGCCGAAACTCGGGAATTTATCTCACTGCCGAAGCATGAAGAGCTTCATACCACGAGCTCATCCTCACCTGCCCTGGCTACGATAATTTCACCCGCCTCTTCCAGCTTCCTGATGATGCTCACAATCTTCTGCTGGGCCTCCTCAACATCCTTAAGGCGCACAGGACCCATGAACTCCATGTCCTCCTTAAGGAGGCTTGAGGCACGCTTGCTCATGTTCCTGAATATCTTGTCCTGCACTTCCGTGTCCACACCCTTCAGCGCCTTTGCGAGGTCGCCCGTGTCCACCTCCCGCAGAACTTTCTGAATCGCCCTGTCATCGAGGAGCACAATGTCATCGAAAATGAACATTCTCTTCTTGATCTCCTCGGCGAGCTCCGGGTCTTCCTCTTCCAGTGCCTCAATGATCGTCTTCTCCGTGCTCCTGTCCACGAGGTTCAGTATATCCACGATGGTTGCGATGCCCCCGGCAGCCGTGTAGTCCTCCGATGCGAGGGTTGAGAGCTTCTTCTCAAGCACCCTCTCCACCTCCCGCAGCACATCGGGGGATGTCCGATCCATCGTCGCTATGCGCTTCGCCACATCGGCCTGTACGTCATCCGGAAGAGAGCCGAGGATTATGGAAGATTTGTTTGGTTCCAGGTAGGCCAAAATCAGGGCTATGGTCTGCGGATGTTCCCCCTGTATGAAGTTCAAAAGATGGCTGGGGTCGGTTCTCCTGATGAAGTCGAATGGCCGGACCTGAAGCGACGATGTCAGTCTGTTTATGATATCAACTGCCTTCTGGGTGCCCAGGGCTCGCTCCAGGAGGTCGCGTGCATACTCAATACCCCCGGTGGTGATAAAGTCATGGGCCATCATCAGCTCCTGGAACTCCATTAAAACTTTGTCCCTGTCGCCCGAGTCGACCGTATCGAGCCGTGCGATCTCAAAGGTGAGCTGCTCTATCTCGTCCTCTCTGAGATGCTTGAATATCTCTGCCGACGTTTCAGAACCAAGGGTCACGAGGAAGACAGAGGCCTTCTGACGGCCGGTAAGTGTTTTCTTCCCTCCTGTCGTATGGGTTGATGGGATTTTTGGTGGAACCTTGGCCATGGCTTCCTCCTCTCTACTCTTCCGCAAGCCAGGTTCTTATCAGCTTTGCAACTTCTTCGGGGTGTTCCCTGGCTATGTTCATGACATTTTCCTGCACCTCTAGCCTCGCCCGCTCCTCTGCGCTGAGCTCAACCTCCACGCCTTCGGCCTCAGCAGCTTTAAGCGCGGCTTCCCTCATGAGTTGCTGCTGGCGAGCGAGCTCCTCCTCCCTGAGCCTCTTTTTCCGTGCAACTTCCCTCGCAATTGCCCTGTAGGCGAGGGTCACGATGAAGATGGCGAAGAGAGCGATAAGCGCGGAGAGCAGGGTTTTTCGCATCTGCTCCCTTCGCTTCAGGTAGGCATCCTCAAGCTCAAACTCCTTCGTTCGGTCAAACTGTATGTTCTGCACTACTACCTTATCCTTCCGTACCGGATTAAAACCGATAGCGCCCTTCACGATCTCCTCGTAGCTCCTCATCTCTCCCGATGTTCTGGGGATGTACTCCCTCTTTATCCCGCCTTCTTCCGTGATGATAGGTTTTCCTCTCTCATCGTAGAGCTTTCTCCAGATGCCATCCACCCAGACAGCCACCGAGACCCTCATAATCCTGTAGGGCGCCGATTCTATTCGCGAGACCTGCTGGCTTATCTCGTAGTTCCGAACCGTCTCGGTCTTGTCATACTTCGTCCCTTCCTGCAGCGCTTCCTTGTATCCGGGTGGTATGTTCGGCTCAACACCCGGTGGCCCCTCGGGCACAAAACCAACTCCCTCAAAGTGCTCAGCCGTATCCTTTTCACTCCTCACAACGTTGAGCACAACCTCCGTCTCGTCGTACGGTGTCTCGGGGTTATCCGCACGCTTGACGATTGGGATGTACTCCGTCTTCTCAACCTTCTTCTGGTCGAAATCAAGCTCCACCTCCACCGAGATGTCGACCTTGTTTTCCCCCAAAACCGCCTTAAGCTTATCGGCAACCTCGTTCTGCATCTTCAGCCTCAGCCTCTCCTTGATCTTCCACTCCTCCCGAGCCCTCGTGAGGTAGGTCACAACCTCATCCGCGGCAAAGTCGGAGAGGATGTTGCCGCGATTGTCTGTCACAACGATATTCTCAGGCTTCAGCCTGTCCACTCCGAATGCAACGAGGTTGATTATCCCCTGGATCTTCTTTCTGTTGGTGAGTATGTCGGAGTAGGGTGAAGGGGTGACGATGACCGAGGCTGTATAGGGTGCCTCATCGTCTATGTAGAGCTGTGGTTTTGGCATGGTAACCTGGATGCTAACATCCTCAACATCCTCAAGCAGCCTGATATGCCTGGTGATCTCACCTATAACTGCCCGGCGCAGCGTGATGTCCCTCTCAAAGTCCGTTGTGGTCCACTTTTGAACGTCAAACAGCTCCCAGCCCTTGATCCCGCTGGGGAGAATGCCCGCCTCACCGAGCTTCATCCTGAGGTATGCGGATGTTCTTTCATCCTTAACGATGATGTACTTCCCCTCCCTCTCCCTGTAGCTCACGTTCCACTCGGTCAGCTTGTTCGTTATTCTGGTGAAATCGTTCTGCTCTAAGGGGGTCTGGAAGAGGAGCGCCTCTGTCGGCTTTGAGGAAAAGGAGATGAGAAAGATGAACCCGACCAGTACGAGTGCTACCACACCGAAGAGGATGAGTCTCTGCGTCTGTGTCAACCTGGAAAAGGTATTCTTAATGTTATCTAATATCTTCTTCAAAAAATCGTTCATAGTCCCCTCCCATTACCCGTGCGCCTGCCGGTGAAAGCCCACCGTCATCGCACATTGATGAGCTCTCTGTAGGCCTGGGTTATCCTGTCAACGATCGACTTTGTCAGTGTGAGGGCAAGCCGTGCCTTCTCCGCCGCGATTGTCACATCGTGGATGTCGACGGAATCCGGATTCACCGCCAGCGCCCTTGTCATCCGATCGGACTGTCGCTGAAGGTCGTTCACCTCGTAGAAGGCCTTCCTGAGAGCCTTTCCGAAATCCGATATGAAATCGTCGTCCCTCTTCACAGGCCTGCTGAAACCGAAGTGGGACGGGTGTGTTGCCCTCAGGGGAACAATGTCACCCACCGCCTCGCCCGGACCTATCATTTCACCCTCCAATCTGGAATAGATCGCTCACAGGTTATCTGCTCCCTATATCCAGACCTCTCATGAACATCTGGCTGGAGTTCTGGATGATCGTTACATTCGCTTCGTAAGCCCTGCTTGCCGAGATCATGTCTACCATTTCGGTCACCACATTCACATTGGGGTATTCAACGTACCCCTGCCTCGGACCCGTTTTGATGGCATCAGGATGGGTCGGGTCATATACCAGCCTCAGGGGTGAGCTGTCCTCCTCGATTTTAATAACCCTGACCCCTTCGCCCATGCCTCGCCAGAGCGCCTGAGGGAGAAACCGCGTTCTGAACTCAAGCTCATCGTTTCTGGGCCTCAGTATCACCCTCCTGCGCCGGAAGGGCCCTCCGTCCGTCGTCCGCGTTGTATGCTCGTTTGCTATGTTGTTGGCAATAACATCCATCCTCAGCCGCTGGGCAGTCAGGCCGGTTGAGGCAATGTTCATTGCGGAGAAAATTCCCATCCCTTACTCCTTACCTCATGACAATCGTTAATAGTCCGAAACTGCTGTTCACCCTCTGGGCCATAGCCATGTATCGAAGAGCGGTCTCCTTTGCATCAACCATCTCTTTCTCAATGTCTACATTGTTTCCATCGTTCCTGTATGTGGTTGCATAGTCAAGGTAGACTATGGGCTTCACCTCCCTGTAGTCCCTGACACGGTAAAAGGGAATGTGCCTCTCATGTGTCATGGCTGCAGGGAAGGGATGCGGATCGTAAGCCCGCAGGGCTCTGGAAAGCTCGCTCTCAAATGCAACCTCGCTGCGCTTGAAATGCGGGGTATCGGCGTTTGCGATGTTATCCGCAATGACCTCCTGCCTGATGAGAGAGACTGACATGGCTCGTTGCAGGATGTCCTGCGTTTTCATGAAATCGGAATCCAGGAACATGGAAATCTCACCCCGATACTTGAGTGTCTGTTACTTACAGTTTCGGAATATTCCAAAAATCCTTAAGAGCATCCCCACCGTGCCCTACAGTATGTACTTTGAAAGGTCCTTGTTTTCAAGCACCTCCTTGAGCCTGGAGCGCACGTACTCAACCGTAATGGGGATTTTCTGTTCCCGCAGGTCAGGTGCGGAGAAAGAAACGTCTTCGAGAAGGAGCTCCATGATAGTGTGCAGCCTGCGAGCGCCTATGTTCTCGGACTGGGAATTCACAAAGGTGGCGATCTTTGCAACCTCCTTCACAGCTTCCGAGGTAAAGTCGAGCTCAACTCCC
Source organism: uncultured Spirochaetota bacterium (assembly GCA_964584875.1). Classification (GTDB taxonomy): domain Bacteria; phylum Spirochaetota; class B62-G9; order B62-G9; family DRHN01; genus CAZPCG01. Next base: position 7,035 of record CAZPCG010000025.1, on the reverse strand, counting down.
TCGGTCTTCAACAGAGCGGAGTACTGCTTTATGAGGGCGTTTTTCGGCTGGGTAAGGATCCTCTCAAGGTCCTCGGTAGAAAGGCTCTTCAGCTCAACCCGTATCGGAAACCGCCCCTGCAGTTCAGGTATAAGATCGGATGGTTTGCTCATGTGGAAGGCCCCTGCTGCGATAAACAGTATATGGTGGGTTCGAACCGCACCGTACTTCGTCATCACCGTCGACCCCTCGATGAGCGGCAGTACATCCCTCTGAACCCCCTCCCGCGAAACATCGGGTCCATGGGTAACTCCCCTGGATGCTATCTTATCTATCTCATCGAGGAACACTATCCCCATCTGTTCGACTCTTTCAATCGCCTCCTTCACCACCTTGTCCATGTCTATCAGCTTGTCCCGCTCCTCTTCTTCGAGAATTGTCCGGGCTTCCTTCACCGCCACCTTCTTCCTCTTCTTCTTCTCCGGGAATACATTGCTGAACATGTTGGAGAGGTTCGTGTCCATCTCCTCAAGGCCCATCCCGGCGAACATGCCTAAAACCTGCGTCCTGGGCTGTTTCACCTCAACCTCGATCAGCTTGTTTTCAAGCTCACCATTCCTCAGCATCTTGCGAAACCGCTCCCTTGTGCCCCTCCTCTTCTCCTCGACTGTGGGCTGCGCCTCCACAGCAGTGCCGGGGTCATTTCTTTGCCGCTGTAAACTAAGCGGAGGGAGCAGTATGTCAAGCAGCGCCTCCTCCGCTCTCTCCTTCGCTACCACGTCAATCTCTTCACTCATCTCTTTCTTGATATCGTGAACCGCAACGTTGGTCAGGTCCCTGATCATGCTCTCCACATCCCTTCCCACATAGCCGACCTCCGTGTACTTTGTGGCCTCCACCTTTATGAAGGGAGCACCGCTGATGCCCGAGAGCCTGCGAGCGATCTCGGTTTTCCCCACTCCCGTCGGTCCTATCATGATTATATTCTTCGGGGCAACCTCGTCCTTCAGCTCATCGGGCAGATTCTTCCTCCTGTAGCGGTTGCGCAGGGCAATGGCCACCATTTTCTTCGCCTTCTCCTGCCCGATGATATACTTATCCAGCTCTTCGACGATCTGGGCCGGGGTAAGTTCGTTTTCCTGCCTCCTCATGTTATCTCCTCAACCACAAAATTTTCATTGGTATAAACGCAGATAGAAGCGGCTATCTTCAAAGACTCCAGTACAATCTCCTTGAGTGTCATCTTTACGCCCGATCTCATAAAAGCCTTCGCTGCAGCAGTAGCATAAGGACCACCCGAGCCGATTGCCAGAACACCATCATCCTCCGGTTTAATCACATCCCCCGCTCCTGAAAGCAGGAACATGCTCGATTTATCAGCAACTATAAGCAGGGCCTCAAGCCTTCTCAAAACCCTGTCAGTTCTCCATTCCTTGGCAAGTTCAACCGCCGAACGGGCAAGGTCGCCGCCGTATTCGCTCAGCTTACCTTCGAATCGCTCGAAAAGCGCGAAGGCATCTGCCGTTGCACCCGAAAATCCGGCAAGAACCTTCCCCTCAAACATCCTGCGCACCTTAACCGCATTGCTTTTCATGATGGTCTGACCCACCGTCACCTGGCCGTCCCCTCCCATTGCCACGCCATTTTGCCCGATTATGGCAAGCACAGTTGTCCCTCTCATCGTTCAACCCCCTACCTTGCGTGCGGATGATACTTCCTGTACATTGATACAAGCCTCTCCCTTGTGAGGTGCGTGTAGACCTGAGTTGTAGAAAGGCTCCTGTGACCGAGGAGCTCCTGCACCACACGGATATCAGCACCATTTTCCATCATGTGTGTAGCAAATGAGTGTCTGAGCTTATGAGGAGAGAGGGGGATCGTCATTGAAGCCTTCCTGAGGGCGCCGTTCAGTATGTTTCTTACATGACGGGCCGAAAGCCTCTTCCCCGAAAGCGCTTTGAAGACCGCATCTGACGCACTCCCCTGCAACTGAAGCCAGCCGCTGAGGGCTTCGAGCACATAGCTTCCGGCGGGAACGATCCGGTCTCTCCCCCCCTTTCCCTTAAGCTTCACGAGGCCTGTTTTAAAGTCGATATCCTCCCAGTTGAGCGCAACAAGCTCGCTTACCCTCGCTCCAGTGCCGTAGAGAAACGCCACAATTGCATGATTCCTCCTGCCTGCAGGAGTATCATCGAACGCAGTAGAAAGCAGGAACCACAGGTCATCCTTCGATGCAATTTTCGGAAGCTTTTTAGAGCCCTTCGGCGTCCTTGCCATTACGATATCATTCTCCTCCACAATCCCCTGCTCGAGGAGGTATCTGAAAAAGCTCTTTATGCCTGCAACCCTCCTCAGCATCGATCTCCTGTCTATGCCACGTAAAAGCTCCGAGGAGAGAAAATCCCTCAGATTGTTCCTGTTTATATCTCCCAGGTTTATCACTCCCGAGCGAGGTGCTTTCGAGTCGTTCTCGACATAGCTGAGGAACCTGGCGGCATCGTTGATGTACCACTCGATCGTCTTCTCGGAACGGTTCAGAACCTTGAGGTACCTGTAAAAACCATGGATGTTATCCCTGAACTCAGTGTTCTGCAGCAACTGGAGGCATTTCTCAACGTCCATTCTATTTAACCTTCTCTTTCCCGTACTTTTCGCTCAACCGAACCATGAAGCGCCTCCATTCAGGTTTGTATCAGAACCTTCTGTGGCTTTTCATCCTCAAGCGATTTCCTGTACCCGCAGGATTCCTTCAGGCATATGAGGTGCCTCTTCCGCTCCACTGTCTTCTCCGCAGCTATGCTTCCGCATAGCGGACACACCTTTGAAGCCGGTTTATCCCAGGTCATGAAGTCGCATTCCGGATACCTGCTGCACCCATAGAAGCTCCGCCTTCTCCTGGTCTTTCTCTCCACAATGAGGCCTTCACACCCTTCTTTTGGGCATCTACCATAGGGGAGTGGCCTGGCATTCCGGCAGTCCGGAAATCCAGGACATGCGAGAAAGTAGCCGTATTTTCCAAGCCTTTTAACCATATTCCGGCCGCATTTCTCGCAAACATATTCGGTTTCCTCATCGGTTATTCCCCGGTAGCTGGAAAGTTGCCGCTGGGCAGATCCAACAGACTCGATGAAGGGGCCCCAGAAGTCATGCAGCAGCCTGGCCCAATCAAGCTTCCCCTCGGCGATTTCATCGAGCTTTGACTCCATTCTCGAGGTGAACTGAATGTCGAGCAGCTCCGGGAAACTCCTCACCATCAGCTCATTGACAAGCTTCCCCAAAAAAGTCGGTTTAAGCTGCCGTTTGTCACGCTCCACATAGTATCTGGCAATGAGAGTTGAGATGGTGGGCGCATAGGTGCTCGGCCTCCCGATCCCCGATTCCTCAAGGAATTTGACAAGAGTTGCGTCGGTGTAGCGTGGAGGGGCCTCCGTGAAATGCACCCATTTCTCTATCCTCTCCGGCAGGAGAATCTCACCAGAGCGGAGCTCTGGCAGTAACCTCTCAGCATCGTCCCCCTCCACCCCAAGGACTTTCAGGAACCCATCAAAGATCGTCTCCTGGCCGTTGGCACGGAATATCGCATCGCCCGCCTGCACATCCACCCTCACCTGCTTGAACACAGCCCCTGACATCTGGGAGGCGACGAACTGCTCCCAGATGAGGGTGTAGAGCCTGAGCTGGTCCCGGGTGAGGTAAGACCTCAAGCGTTCCGGAGTCCTGTAAACCGATGTAGGCCGGATGGCTTCATGGGCATCCTGTGCTCCCTCTCTGTTTGTGAAAAAATTCGGCTTCGCAGGGAGGTATGCGCCGGAAAAGTTCTCCCTGATGTACCTGAGGGCCTCCTGCTGCGCCTCATGTGCGACCCTAGTTGAGTCGGTTCTCATGTAGGTGATCAGTCCAACCGGACCCTCCTCAACTGCTATCCCCTCGTAAAGCTGCTGTGCCACCATCATCGTCCTTCGGGCGGGGAAACCGAGCTTTAAGCCGGCCGCCTGCTGCAGCTTGCTGGTGGTAAAGGGGGCCTGAGGCTTTCGCCTCCTCTCCTTCTCCTCGATATCCGTTACGATGAAATCCTTCCCCTTCACGTGCTGAAGGATTCTATCAGCTTCCTCCCCCGAGCCTATAGCGGCCTTCTTCCCCTCGAAACTGATGAGTTTTGCCGAAAACTTCTTTCTCCCCTTTCTGAACTCCGCCTCAATCGTCCAGTACTCCTCTGGGACAAAGGATTCGATTTCCTTCTCCCTTTCGCAGATGACCTTCAGTGCAACGGATTGAACCCTGCCTGCCGAAAGGCCCTTCTTGATCTTCTCCCAGAGGAGCGGGGAGAGGTTATACCCGACCAGCCTGTCCAGCACCCTCCGTGCTTTCTGGGCGTTCACGAGCCACATGTCTATATCCCTGGGGTGCTGCATTGCTTCATCGATTGCATTCTTGGTAATTTCATTGAAGACAATCCGCTTGATCTCGGAGCGTGGAGAAGTCCTCTCGATGGCGTTCTTGATGTGGTATGATATGGCTTCCCCCTCCCTGTCGCTGTCAGCAGCGAGGTAGACCCGGCTGCTCTTTTGAGCCTCCTTCCTCAGCTCATTCAGTATTTTCCCCCTGCCCCTGATGGTGATGTAATCGGGTTCAAAACCGTTCTCCACATCAACAGCCAGTCTCGACTTGGGGAGGTCGATGAGATGTCCCATTGACGACCTTACGGTGTACCCTTTTCCCAGGTACTTGTTGATCGTCTTTGCCTTCGTCGGTGATTCAACAATCACAAGCGCCTTACTCTTCTTCATGATCGTACACTCTCGAATAGATTTTTCCTGGATGCTCCACCAGAGCTCCTTTAAGTTCCAGCATCGTGAGCGAAGATGCAATCTTCGATACCGGGTCGTTAAGAGCCCGCTCTATCTCCTCAATGCTCACCATGTCATCACCTATCACCTTTAAAATATTACACTCAAGAGTCGAAAAGTGGAGTGTTTTGTTCCTCAGTTCGCGCTCCTTATAGTCAATACCAAGTATCCCTGCCACATCCCCTGCATTTTCAACGAGATGGGCCCCCTCTTTTATCAGGGCGTTGTTCCCCGAAAAATGCTCCGAGCCTGCGCTCCCGGGGAGCGCCATAACCTCCCTCCCCTGGTCAAGGGCATAGCCTGCAGTTATGAGGGCGCCAGATTTTGCCGATGCCTCAACAACAAGCGTACCCAGGGTGATACCACTGATTATCCTGTTTCTCTTCGGGAAATTGTACTTGAGCGGGAGCGTGCCAAGGGGAAACTCTGAAAGCAGCAGCCCTTTATTTCGAATACTCCAGTAGAGATTGGTGTTTGATTTCGGGTACACAACATCAATCCCATTGCCCAGAACTGCAACAGTCGACCCCTGCCCTTCCAGCGCTCCCCTGTGGGCGTAGCAATCGATACCTGAGGCAAGCCCGCTTGCCACAACCACGCCTATCGTGGAAAGCTCCCGCGCAATACTGTAGGCCATGGTCATGCTCCGGTTAGAGGCCTTTCTCGCACCCACGATGGCAACGGAATACTCCGCACTCAAGAGCGCTATATTCCCAACGGTGAAGATGATTATGGGAGGATCGTCAATATTCCTTAGCCACTCTGGATAGAGGTCGCTACTGATCGGTAAAACTTGAATACCCCTCTCCCTGCAAAGCTCTATCTCCCTGATCGCACTTTCCCGGAGTTCTTCCAGGTTAATGGCCTCTCCATCTATCATGAAGGGCTTTTGAAAAATATCCTCAGATTTCCATCGGCTTGCGAAAATCCCCGATGCACCCTCGAATTTCTGGTAGAGCTGCAGCTTCTGCTTCGGGGTATAGTTGGTAACCCTGTTAAACATCGTGAGGGAAAGACACTCCTCACTCCCCGGCGCTTTCAACCCATCCTCCATGTTCAACCTCTCTTAAAATTCCCCGCTCTCCTCTCAGGGCTCCTGCTCAATCCTGCAAGCCCATCTCTCTGTTGATCTTCATGATGTTTTCCTCGGCCTTCTTTCTCCTCTGCGACCCCCTGGGCAGCAACCTGGTGATCTCGATGTATTCACCCAGCGCTTTCCCAAGCTCCCCTATTTCATAGTAGAACCTTCCCAGGGCAAAGTGAGCATCGATATTTTCAGCGTCATATTCGAAGATGCCCTTCATCTCTTCTATAGCAGCAAAAACATCGTCGTAGCCGAAAAAGAGGAGAAGCCCCAGACCGTAATGTGCCTCCACAAGTTTAGGGTTTATCTCCAGAGCCTTTGTATAGTAGGCCTTCGATTTCGAAAAAGAGTCAAGCTGCTCCTCCTTATCGAGGGATGAAAGACCGAGAAAATAGTAGCACTGGCCGAGGTCCTTTTTAATAAACGGGTTGTGAGGTAAGAGATACTCCGCCTCCAGTAAAACCTCCTCTGCAAGGTAATAGCTCCCGATCTCCATGTACTTCTGGCCTAGCAGCCTGTTTACATCCTCGAGCAGCTTTACTGACTGGAGCTTCAGCTCAATTATCTTCCTCAGCTGACCACGAACCTGCACAAGTTCCTCGACACTCTTTTCTTCCTGAGCCAGTATTTTTTTACTTTTTTGTACCATTCTTCTCTCCTTCTGGTACCCGCATCCTGTAAAGACAGCAATCACAAGAACCACTATGACAATGGGTAACCCTTTTCTAAAACTCACTGTTTCTCTCCAGATATTCAAGCACGTCCCTCTTTCTGAAACGCCTGTGTTTACCTGGACCAACTCTGTAGGTCTTTATCTTACCCTCATTTGAGTACCTCCTGAGAGAGGCACAGCTCACCCCCAGAAGATCCGCTGCTTCGGTTACGGTCAGCATTCGATTCAGCTCTTTTTCAAGAAGGCTGTTCTTCAGCTCCTCTCTATAATCACCCACCATTGTACCCCCGTTCCTCAGGCGCTCCCCCTGCATCCAGAAAGTTCAGGGATGCTCGATGAACAGGATCATTCACGTAGATTCTCTGACGATCCTCTCTCACCAATAATTACAAGAATGAAAGGCTTTTGTAAGATTATAAATAATTTTACGAAAAAAACAATCAAAATTATAC
>CAZPCG010000024.1:0-13313 GCA_964584875.1 uncultured Spirochaetota bacterium | reverse complement strand
TAATGCCGATGTTTTCAATCCTTCGTGCAATCTCCTCGGTGATGATTTCATTTGCGCCTATGATGATTTCCTTCGTTCGGTGGTCCCTTATCCTGTCAACCGTATACCGCCCCACTATCCTGTCGAAGAGAGATTCAATGATGTTGTCTTCCTCCTTAAGTGCGAGCATGGCAATGCCACTGATTGTCCCGCAGTCCTCCTCGGTAACGACAACATCCTGAGCAACATCGACGAGCCGCCGCGTCAGGTAACCGGCATCGGCAGTTTTCAGGGCTGTATCTGCAAGCCCCTTCCGCGCCCCGTGAGTGGAGTTGAAGTACTCAAGCACAGTGAGACCCTCTTTGAAGTTGGACTTAATGGGAAGCTCAATGATCTCACCTGAGGGTTTCGCCATCAACCCTCTCATACCGGCAAGCTGCCTGATCTGCGTTTTCGATCCACGGGCACCTGAGTGGGCCATCATGTACACAGGATTAAAACCATTCCTCTCCTTCTTGAGATTCTCCATCATGACGTCGGCAATCTTCTCATTCACCGCCATCCAGATATCGATGACCTTGTTGTACCTCTCCTCATTCGTGATGAGCCCGTTTCGGTACTGCTCGTAAACCTCAGCAACTTCCTTCTCGGCTCTCTCTATGAGCTTCTTCTTCTCAGCCGGTATTTTGATGTCTTCCATACCGATGGATATTCCAAAATAGGTGGCAAAATAGAAACCTACTTCCTTCATCGCATCGAGCATTCTGGAGGTGACGGCAGCCCCATGCTTGTCGTAGCAGGTGCTCACCAGAGCATTGAGCTCCTTTTCACCGAGCAGGTAGTTGACGAAATCGATCTCCTCGGGAAGGATTGCGTTGAACACCGCCCTTCCAACCGTCGTTTCGAACCGCTTCCCGCCGTACCGGAGGATTATCCGGTCGTGGTAGTCACAGGCTTTGTTCTCAAGGGCCATGAAAACCTCGTCAATTGAGCCGAAGAGCTTCACCTTCTGGGTATCCTTTGAAATATCCTCCTTTGTCAGATAGTAGATGCCCAAAACCATATCCTGGGTTGGACCCACAATCGGCAGACCATTTGCAGGGTTGAGCAGGTTCTTCGATGAGAGCATGAGCAACCATGATTCTACCTGTGCCTCGAGTGATAGGGGAACGTGAACGGCCATCTGATCCCCGTCGAAATCGGCGTTGAAGGCGTGGCACACAAGCGGATGGAGCCTGATTGCCTTCCCCTCAACGAGAACGGGCTCGAAAGACTGTATCCCCATGCGGTGCAAAGTGGGAGCCCTGTTGAGGAGCACGGGGTGCTCCTCAACAACCTCTTCAAGCACCGACCATACCTCAGGGGCCCGGTTCTCAACCATCGTCTTTGCCCTTTTTATATTGTACACGATCTCCTTGTCCACGAGCTTCTTCATGATGAAGGGCTTAAACAGCTCCATCGCCATGAGGCTCGGGAGTCCGCACTGGTGCATGTTCAAGTTCGGGCCGACAACTATGACGGAGCGGCCGGAATAGTCAACCCTTTTCCCGAGCAGGTTCTGCCTGAATCTTCCCTGCTTCCCCTTCAGCATATCCGAGAGGGATTTCAGGGGTCGGTTGCCCGGACCCCTCACAGCCCTCTTCTTCCTGCTGTTGTCAAAGAGGGCATCGACGGCTTCCTGCAGCATGCGCTTCTCATTTCTGACGATGATCTCAGGTGCATTGAGTGCGATGAGCCTCTTAAGCCTGTTGTTCCTGTTTATGACTCTCCTGTACAGATCGTTGAGATCGGAAGTGGCAAACCTTCCACCATCCAGTTGCACCATCGGCCTCAGCTCCGGTGGAATGACGGGAATTACATCCATGATCATCCACTCTGGCCTGTTCCCGGAATCCCTGAAGTCCTCTACGATCTCAAGGCGCTTCAGCAACCGTTTGTCGGTCTTCAGGCCCTTCTCCATCATCTTGCTCCGCAGCTCTGCCGAGAGGGCATCGAGATCGAGGCTTGAGAGGAGAGTTTTGATCGCATCGGCACCGATTCCAGCAGTAAAACTCATCCCGTAGCGCTCCCTACACTCGTTATACTCCTCCTCCGTGAGAAGCTGCATCTGCTTCAAGTCGGTGTCCCCCGGGTCTATGATGATATACTTTTCAAAGTAAAGCACGCTCCTCAGCTCTGTCATGGTGAGGTCTAAAAGCAGTCCCATCCTGGATGGCACGCTCCTGTAGTACCATATGTGGGACACGGGCGCGGCCAGTTCGATATGGCCCATGCGCTCACGACGTACCTTGAAATGGGTTACCTCAACACCGCACCTGTCGCAAACGACACCCTTGTAGCGTATGCTCTTGAACTTTCCGCAATAGCATTCGTACTCCTTGGTGGTCCCGAATATCCTCTCACAGAACAGGCCATCCCTTTCAGGACGGAGAGTTCTATAATTGATTGTTTCTGGCTTTTTTATCTCCCCATAGGACAACTTGCGGATCAACTCCGGGGAGGTTAACTTTATTCTGATCTCCGCAAACTCACTCAAGCCTTTCATATTTACACCTCATTTTTACACCTAATTGAATAAATGAGCATACTACTAAACTCTAGCATCGAGCAGCTTCGCATTCTTGTTCGACTGGATGATCTCCTCATCCTTTTCTGTCAAGGGGATTTGCTCGCCATCCTGATCGTAAACGGTGATATCGAGACCGAGGCCCCTGAGCTCCTGGACGAGAACATTGAAGGACTCAGGAATCCCGGACATTGCGACATTCTCGCCCTTTACAATCGCCTCGTAGATCTTGGCTCTCCCCGTCATATCGTCCGATTTGACTGTCAGAAGCTCCTGAAGGTTATTAGCCGCTCCGTACGCCTCCAACGCCCACACCTCCATCTCACCGAGCCTCTGTCCCCCAAACTGAGCCTTTCCACCGAGCGGCTGCTGGGTAACAAGCGAATACGGCCCGGTTGAGCGGGCATGTATCTTATCATCGACGAGGTGAGCAAGCTTCATCATGTATATGACACCGACGGTTACCTCATTCTTGAAGGGCTCACCTGTTAACCCTTCGTACAGAACTGTTTTGCCGCTCTCAGGTAAACCGGCCTGTTTAAGGAGTTCTGCTATCTGTTCATTCGACGCGCTTTCGAACACCGGAGTGCTGACCATCATGTCCAGCTTTTGAGCAGCCCATCCCAGGTTGGTTTCAAGAATCTGCCCCAGGTTCATTCTGGATGGAACACCGAGGGGGTTCAGCACCACATCAACGGGTGTACCATCGGGAAGGAAAGGCATATCCTCAGCAGGCAGAACCCTCGAAACGACACCTTTATTCCCGTGCCTCCCGGCAAGCTTGTCCCCCTCCTGCAGCTTTCTCTTCTTCGCGATGAAGAGCTTGACGACCTCCTCCACTCCCGGGGAAAGCTCATCGCCCTCCTCCCTCCTCAGCCTTTTTATATCAACAACCGTGCCCTCGGTCCCGTGGGGGACTCTCAGGGAGGTATCTTTCACATTCTTTGCCTTTTCCCCGAAAATGGAGTTCAGGAGTTTGTACTCCGGCGTTATATCAGTTTCGCCTTTTGGAGTGACTTTCCCGACCAGAATCGATCCTGGCTTCACGGTGGCACCGATACGCACGATCCCTTCCTCATCGAGGTCCTTGAAGGCTTCCTCACTCACATTGGGAATGTCCCTCGTTATGCTCTCCATCCCGAGCTTCGTCTCTCTTACCTCGACGTCGAACTCCTCGATATGGATGGAGGTGAAAAGGTCATCCTTCACAATCCTCTCGCTGATCAGGATCGCATCTTCATAGTTGTACCCCATCCAGGGCATGAAAGCGACAAGCACATTTCTCCCGAGGGCAAGTTCTCCACTGTCTGTCGCAGGCCCATCGGCAATAACGTCGCCCTCTTTCACCTTCTCTCCCTTCTTCACAACCGGCTTCTGGTTGAAGCAGGTATCCTGATTCGTCCTCGTATACTTGATAAGCCTGTAGCCATCTATGCCTTTGCCGTTGTCCGGTTTGATCCTGATCTCCGTCGAACTGACATAATCCACAGTTCCTGACCGTCTTGTCCTTGTCACAACCCCTGAATCAACTGCAGCAAGTTTTTCGATACCCGTACCGATGAGAGGTGCCTCCGGACTCACAAGCGGCACTGCCTGCCTCTGCATGTTTGAACCCATCAGAGCCCTGTTTGCATCGTCATGCTCGAGGAAGGGAATAAGGGCCGTTGACACGCTGATGATCTGTTTTGGAGACACGTCGATGTAATCAATCTCCTCAGGTGTGACCGTGAGGAACTCCCCCCTGTACCGGGAAGCAACATAGGGATTTATAAAGTGACCCTTTTCATCGACGGGAGCCCCCGCCTGTGCAATCTTGTACTTTTCCTCATCCATGGCGGTAAGGTAGATGACCTTGTCCGTTATCCTCCCCTTCTCCACCCTTCTGTACGGGGTTTCAAGGAATCCGTAATTATTCACCCTCGCATAGATTGAGAGGGAGACGATCAGCCCGATATTTGGACCCTCGGGCGTTTCAATAGGGCACATCCTTCCATAATGGGAGTAGTGAACGTCGCGGACCTCGAATCCCGCCCTCTCCCTCGACAAACCTCCCGGACCCAGTGCATTCAAACGTCGCTTGTGGGTAAGCTCGGAGAGTGGATTCACCTGGTCCATAAACTGCGAAAGCTGGCTCGACCCGAAAAACTCCTTAATGGCTGCAGTTATCGGCTTGATGCTGATGAGGTCCTGTGGCCGGACCGTGTCTGCCTCTTTTATTGACATTCGCTCCTTTGCTATCCTCTCCATGCGGGCAAACCCGATCTTCATCTGGTTCATGAGCAGCTCGCCGACGGATCGGACCCTTCTGTTTCCCAGATGGTCGATGTTGTCAACTGCTCCCTCACCGATGTACACCTTGATGAGGTACTTCATCGTATCGATGATGTCTTCTTTTCGCAGTATCCGGCCTGAGATGTCTTCAGGGTAGTCGAACTTCTTGTTGAGCTTATACCTGCCTACATCCCCCAGATCGTACCTCCGCGAATCGAAGAAGAGGGTCGTGATATCCCGCTCTGCATTCTCAAGGGTTGTGGGTTCGCCAGGATGAATAACCGTGTATATCCTCGTGATAGCATCCTCGCGGGACGGCTCGTCCTTGAAAGGGTTTTCAGGGTCCTTTGGAAAATCCTCTTTGTCAAGACAGTTGATTATAACCGTTGAGTTCAGGCTTTCGGCAGCCTCAAAATCGATGATTTCAACATCCCTTATGCCTGCATGGTATAGCGCATCGAGAGTGGTGGGTATAAGACGTTCCCCCGCCCTGACCAGCTTCTCATTTTCGCCCTTCCCGTAGTAGGCACAGGCCGTGTACCTGTTATTGAGGGTTCCATCAGCAATAACCTCCTCGGTGAGGGACACTTTTTTAATTTTATAGAAGAGCTCGATTATTTCATCTCTGGTTTCAAATCCTATGGCCCGTAAAAGCAGGGTTGCAAGAATCCTTCGTTTGCGGTCAATTCTGATGTAGAGGAGCTCCTTCTTATCCTCGAGCTCAAACTCAAGCCAGGAGCCTCTGTCGGGGATAATTCGTGCGGTGTGCATCTGTTCCTTTTCCTCATACCCGAATACAACCCCCGGGGAGCGATGGATCTGGCTCACGACAACCCGTTCAGCTCCGTTGATGATAAATGTCCCCCTTTCGGTCATGAGTGGTATATCTCCCATGTAGAGATTTTTTCTCCGTATCTCACCGGTCTCGGTGAAGATGAGGTCCACTGTCGCCTTCAGGGGAAGAGCATGGGTAAGACCCTTCTCCTTGCACTCAATCTCAGAGTGTTTGGGTTCATCGAAGGTATAACTTTCAAACTGGAGGATCATATCTCCATTGGGGCTCTCTACCGGGAAGGTTGTTGAAAATACCGACTGGAGCCCTATGTTCTCGAGCTCCTGGGCCCTGTCGATCTTGCCCTTCTGGAGAAACCTTTCGTAGGAATTACGCTGAATTTCAATTAAGTTGGGAATTTCAAGAATTTCTTTCCCCTGCTTCCCTATAAATACTCTTTTATGCTGTTTAATCATATACCCCTCTTCATTTTCAGCTTTGATTTATTGCAGCAACTGTAAAGGCAGGTCTTCGTGTATGTATTATTTGACATACCCTACTTTAATTTCGTCGGTCTTAATGAACAAGGCAGCACTCAAAGGTTATGTAAATGTGCATACCCTTCCTCAGTTTGTATCGAATGCGCGTATGTAAACTTCTGCAGGTTGAGATGAACACGAGCAATGCTTTCTGGAATGAACCCAGGTACGTTGAAGCACCGGAAAACGACTGATACGGGATGAGAAATGGTTGCTTTTCACCGGAAATTTTTGCCCGCAGGTATGGATGTAATATAATACAAATCAGCAAATAGTTAAATTCTTTGTATTCGTCCCCGCTGCATGAGACAGCACAAAAAGTTTATGAAAACGTGCCTGCTCTCTGGCAATTCAGCGCTACCATAATGCTTTTCGGTTAAACATGTGCAGAGGGTAAGATAAAAATTGATAAAAAATCGATAAAAATTCAACGCTTATTTCGCTTATTTCGCTTATTTCAATTCAATCTTTGCTCCGGCGCTCTCAAGCTTAGCCTTGACCTCCTCGGCGGTCTTCTTATCGACCTTCTCTACAACAGGCTTTGACATACCTTCTACGAGCTCCTTGGCTTCCTTCAAGCCGAGATTGGTTACAGCCCTTACTTCCTTTATCACCTGGATTTTTTTATCTCCAATGGCTGTGATGAAGACGGAAAACTCCGTTTTCTCCTCTACCTGAGCAGGCTCCGCAACACCCGCAGTCTGTAGGCCCTGTGCGGCAACAACAGCAGGGGCTGCAGCAGAAACACCGAATTTCTCTTCGAGAGCCTTCACAAGCTCAGCCAGCTCAATGACGGTCATCTTTTCAATTGCCGAAATGAGCTCCTGTTGTGTTAGTTTCTCCTTTGCCATATTATCTTCTCCTCTCTAAATATATCAGGAAACAGATGCAGGCAAACGATTGAAGACATCTGCCTCCCTTATTTAAACCAGCGCCACGATCATTCTCAGTGAATGACGTATTCGCCTTTTGCTAATTAATTTGCCTTCTTCTCTTCTATTGCTTTGAGCATTCTGACGAATTTCGTGAGGACACCACCGAGCACCATGATAAATCCGGCTATTGGCGCGTTGAACAATCCGATGGTCTGGGCAATGAGAGCTTCTCGAGAAGGAAGTTTTGATATTAATGCTATATCTTCAGGTGAGAGCAGCCTTCCCCCCGCATATCCACCCTTAAGCTGCAGGGTTGTGTCTTTCACCGTCTCAGTAAATATCTTAGCAATTTCAGGAATATCGATGTTAAAGCAGGCAAGCGCTGTGGGGTTTATCAAAAACCCATCGAGGCCATGAAGCCCAAGCTCATTGAAGGCTCTTTTAATAGAACGGTTCTTTATTACATGAAAGCTTACCCCCTTCTCCCTCAGGGTGTTTCGCAAACCGCTCATCTGCCGAACGTTCATACCTCTATAATCGGTGAATATGAAGTTGGTGTATTCCTTCAGCTCTTCCTTTAACGCATTGACCTTTTCTACTTTATAACTCTGTGCCATTTCCTGCCCCACAAATGCATATATTATATTAAGTAGATCTGTGTCATAGACCTACCGCTTTTTAACTTCCCGCCTTCGAGCCATTCCTTCCAATGCTCACTGGGCAATCAATTTGTGGTCTATTTGTATACCCGGACTCATGGTCATGGAAATCCACACAGACCTGATATACTCACCCTTCAGGTCAGGGGGTCTTTTGCCCAGAACCCCCTCGTACAAAGCCCTGCAGTTTTCCATAAGGGCATTTTCGTCCATGGACAGCTTTCCCACCCCCAGATGGACAATCTTTGTTTTATCAGCCCTGAATTCGACCCGTCCCTTCTTAAGTTCCTCAACAGTTCTTCGAATATCGTTGGTGACCGTCTGTGTCTTCGGATTCGGCATCAGTCCCCTTGTTCCGAGCAGCTGACCGATCTTGCCAACGCTCTTCATCATATCGGGAGTTGCAACGGCCACGTCAAACTCAAACCATCCCCCCTTTATCCGTTCGATCAGATCATCATCACCAACATAATCCGCGCCCGCCTCCTTTGCCTCCTTCGCTTTGTCTGCCTTTGCGAATACGAGCACCCTCGCCTTTTTTCCCGTTCCGTGGGGAAGAACAACGGTGTCCCGAATGGAATGTTTTTGCTGGATATTGAGATTGATCGACATCTCAATGGTCTCGTCAAATCTGGCAAACCCAATCTCTTTCAGCAGCTGTACCGCATCCAGCAGGGAGTACAGTGCTTCCTTTTTCACCTTTGAAAGCGCCTGTCTGTATTTTTTACCCCTCTTCACTGCTCCCAACCCCTCTATTTTTCTATCTCAACTCCCATGCTCCTTGCAGTACCTACGATTATCCGTTCAGCAGCCTCCAATTCATGGGCATTGAGATCGGGAAATTTTATCTTTGTAATTTCTTCGAGCTGACTTTTGCTCAGCTTGCCCACTTTGCTCTTATTCGGTTCTCCCGAACCCTTTTCAATCTTCAGTGCTTTTTTTATGAGTGTAGCTGCAGGAGGTGTCTTTGTAATGAAGGTGAAAGATTTATCCTCATAAACGGATATGATGACCGGAATCACAGTTCCCTTCTGGGATTCTGTTTTCGTATTGAACGCCTTGCAGAACTCCATGATGTTTACACCATGCTGGCCAAGGGCCGGACCTACCGGGGGTGCCGGGTTTGCCTCGCCGGCGGAAATCTGCAATTTGATCGTACCGGTTATTTTCTTTGCCATTTACTCTCACCCGACCGCTTCCATATAGTTACAGGGAAGCGCAAAGATAATTATACAATATAATAACGTCAAGTGAATTGATTAAAACCGAATCGTTCAATTATCCTTTCTGTCACTGCTTGAATCGCCTGGAACACCTGGAAGGTGGGTCCGAATTTTATTTCTTCAGAGGCACTCACCGCTATATTCTATCCACCTGGAGAAAATTGAGCTCCACGGGGGTCGATCTCCCAAAAATCTCCACCCGAACCCTTATCCTTCCTTTGTCATTGTTGATATCTTCAACAGATCCCGTGAAAGATTTAAACGGCCCGTCAATTACCCGCACCGTTTCGCCTATCGTATACATGATGCGGGGTGTTGGAATCTTTGCACCCTTGATCTCTCCCATTCGCTGAAGCACATTTTTCACATCCTCACCTGAGAGCGGAACAGGCTTTTTGTTCCTCCCCGACCCAACGAAACCGGTTACCCCGGGGATTCTCATGATGAGTGAAATGAGATGCTTCCACTCGTATTCGGGCTCCTCGGGTATGTTCATCTCCACGAGAATGTAACCAGGAAAGTACTTCTTTTTTGTTATCCGCTTCTTGCCATCCCTAACCTCAGCCACATCCTCTGAGGGCACCTTTACCTGGAAGATGAAGTCACCGAGCTTTTCATTTTCAATGAGGTTGTGTATTCCCTTCTGAACTTTATTCTCATACCCTGAATAGGTATGAAGCACATACCAGTTTTTCGCCATCCTATCCACCAATGATCGAGAATACGATAGTTTTAATCACATAATCAATCAGGGCGATGACGCCTGCGATGATGAGGATTGATATAATAACCACCCTGGTCGATGTGAGTACCTCTTCCCTCGATGGCCAGTTTACCTTCTTAAGCTCTGCCCTGGATTCTTTCAGAAAATTGATGATCTTCTTCAAGACACACTCCTTTCTCTGTACATGAAAATGCAGGCCAGGCAGGATTCGAACCCGCAACATCCGGTTTTGGAGACCGGCGCTCTACCAATTGGAGCTACTGGCCTGTGAGACGGAGGGTTCTGAAGAGCTGCTGATTTGACTAAGCCGATTGCAGAACAGTAATTTTGAAGGCTGCTCACCCCTTGACTCACTTGATGCTTGTCTCTTTGTGCAGTGTATGCTTCCCACAACGGGGGCAAAATTTTTTAAACTGAAGTTTCGAGGGAGTTCTCTTTTTATTCTTGCTCGAAGTATAGTTTTTGCTCTTACATACCTCACAGGCAAATGCAATCAGCTCTCTCATGACCCAGGCCCCTGTTCAGCTTGGTTTCCTGAGCCCACAACCGGATTTGAACCGGTGACCTCATCATTACCAATGATGTGCTCTTCCACCTGAGCTATGTGGGCACAACCCCTATCTCCATCCCCTTGAACTGCTTCCGGTGAGAATATAGTACATCATTCGTGAAAGTCAAGATTTTTCCCGCCCGACCTCCTCATACCTTTACAACCTCTTCATCGCTTCCTAATTCCCCAGCCTCTGCAAGAGGTTCCTCAGAGACCCCCGTTGAGCCTACCGCCCTGCCTATTTGACTCAGCATCTCACAGGAACCCTCGAAAATAACTCCATCGGCCATCTTCAGCTTCTTTGTTCTGATGTTCCCGTATAGCTTGGCAGTGGGTAGCAGTTCCAGCCTATCATAGGCCTCCACGTTTCCCCTGACTTCACCGGCAATGATGATGGATTTAGCCCTGATATTGGCCCTGACCTTCGCATTCTCACCTACAATGAGAAGACCCTTCGATACAATACGTCCCTTGAACTTGCCCTCAATTTTTATTGAGGTATTGAACTTCAGTATTCCATCGAATGAGGTTGTTTCGCTGAAGACGGTCTCAACCTTTACACTGTCCTTGATATCCGGGTAACCATCTTTTTTTCCCATTTCTCCCCTACCCTGTCATGCTCATGATTGTGGTACTGAGTTTCGCCGCAGCACCATTACCACACCTCTTTAATAACATGCTGGCATTATTCCGAAGCCTATTTCGTTGTCATGGTAAACACACCATCCCAGTCAGAGGAAGGCGGATTTTTGCTCAGCTCCACGCACCGTGCGATGTACAGCCTCGTTGGGCCATCCTCGGGTTCACACTCAAGTGCCTTTTTGAAAACACTCAGCGCCTCTTTAAACCTCATCGCTTTATACAGTTTGAGCCCCTCGTTGTAGTTCTCCAGCATCTTGCGCTTGCTTTCTGTTAACATGTCCAACCCTCACAGCATGAAATGAATTTCAGATTACATCTTATTTCTCTTTGCTGATCTGTCAATAAATTTTTTCGCCATAAGCGAAATGAGCAGTATGGATACAAGAAAAAATGCTGCAATGGGGAAAAAATCACCATGCTTTGTATAGAAGGTGAGACTTTTTTCATCCACAATGGGCACATCACTTACCAGATAATCGGTTGTGAACGGTTCCAGCTGCACGAGTACTCTCCCGTACGGGTTAATGGAGGCAGTTACACCTCCATTTGCTGCACGAATAAGGCTCCTCCTGTTCTCAATTGTTCTAAAAACCGATTTGGAAAAGTGCTGAATCTCTGCTTTCCTGCTTCCCGTCCAGGCATCATTGGTCACGTTGATGAGCAGCTCGCTCCCGCGCAGCACAAACTTACGGGCAAGATTTCCGAAAACATCTTCAAAGCAGATAAGCACGCTGAAGGTAAAATCTCCACCCCTGAAAACTAAAAACTCCTTTCCTGGCGTGAAATCACCTGCTCCAGCTCTTTCAAGGATCTTCACCACGAAGGGAAACAATCGCCCGTATGGAAACCACTCACCGAAGGGAACCAGGTGGATCTTCCTGTATACATCCTTCAGTTGCCCGCTGTCGTAATAAACCGCCACATTGTAGAAATCCCCTCGATACTCGCCATTCTCATACTGACCCGAGAATTCGATGCTCCCGAAAAGAAAGGGTCTCCGTACGGTGGATATGAACTGATGGACCCTTCGCGCATATTTGTTGTTTTGTTCGAGATAAAACTCATAGGGGAAGGGCACGGAGGATTCGCTCCAAACGATGAAATCTGGATCATGCTGAAGCGCCCTTCTTGTGAGCCTGATTTCAGTTTCAAGGTTTCGTGCAAGATCCGGGCTCCATGGGTTAAAATTTGCCTGTACCATGGCAACCCGTCTCAAGCGTAAGTTTTCTCCTCTCTCCTCCGAAAGCACCGCAATCCCGTGCAGAAATGAAATAACCAGGAGAAAAGACGCAACCGAAAGGTGGGTAAGAGCTCGAATCTGCAGCTTTCCCGGGGTTTGCCTGGAAGGAACGGCATGGTATTTCGGGGGCATACTTTTCCCCCATGTGGCAATGATCGAAGCTACAGCAGCATTGAAGTACAGGATAATAAAATGTATTCCCCAAACTCCGACCACTCTTGCTGTCTGTATCAGGGAAAGGTTGCGGTACTGCGTATACCCGAGTATTCCCCATGGAAAGGCGAGGAAGCCAATGGTTTTCAGGTAGTCAAGCACGAACCACCCCAGAACAAAAACCGTGACATCGTAACTGCAAAAGGGTCTCCCCATGTCCCCCATTTTCCTGTACAGAAACCGTGAAAGCAGGGAAGCTGCCATGAAGTAGAGCATCTCCAGAAAGATACCACCTGACAGTGATGCGGGATGCTTGTACTCCTTCAGCCAGAAGAGGTACACTGTATTGAAGGCAATTCCGGTCAGAAGTGCCCCAACCACTGCTCTTCCAAACCCTTCTTTCATGAGAAGGATAAAAAAGGGAACAAATGCTATCCATGCGATGATGGAAACACCGGGAGTTGGGAAAGAGAGCATTAAAAGAACAGACGCCAGGAAGGAGAGGAAAAGCCATCCATATCTCTGAATGAATGATTGAAATGTCTGGTTTTTATTAAGATTCAGCACTGAAGCAATCATGGGTGTCAGTACAGAGAGGGCAGCAGGGGGAGAAGAAATTAATTGATTCTGTTCTTTGAAATTGATTTCAATTCTTTACCAGGCCTAAAATAAGGAACTCTTCGTTTTGGTACTGTAACGGTATCGCCTGTTTTCGGGTTTCTGGCTTCTCTCTCCTCCCTCGTTTTTACTTCAAAGGTACCGAAACCTCTCAACTCGATGTGTTCATTGCTCTTCAAGCCCTCTTTGACTATTTCAAAAAAGAGATCAATTACCCGGGCAATATCCTTTTTTGTCAACCCCAACCTCTCATTGATTTCTTCAACAATTTCCGCCTTTGTCACGACACCCTCCTTTGATAACCCGGTTGTTGTAGAGGAATAAAATCATGCCCGATGATATCGAAATCAGAAAAGTTCCTGTTAATGCTCTGGACTGTTTTTATGCTTATGGAGCATGCTTTTCACCGAGGAAATGTTATTGACACACTGCGGCTGCTCAGGTAAGTCCTCAATTTCAAATAGTTATATTACACTCTGAGAGAAAATTATACACCTCTATT
>CAZPCG010000023.1:0-13798 GCA_964584875.1 uncultured Spirochaetota bacterium | reverse complement strand
CAATGACATGTAAAAATAGAAAATGCGTTTATATTAATAACGAGATGGCGGACGTGCTTCCATGAAAGGAGTGGGTGAGGCATTCTTCATTAAAAAGTTATTTAAAAACTTGCGATTCTTTCAGGATTACGTCTCCACGAACTCCCATCTGGTCATCCGCAATGTCCTCATAATCATCCTGCTCTTCATCGCTGTCTTCCTGGGAGTATCCCTGCTCGTTTTCTGGCTCGCCGGAAAAGGTCCCCCCGAAGTGGCTGTTCCGAAGGTGACCGGTAAGGACCTGATCGAAGGCCTCCTCATCATCCAGAAGAAGAACCTCCGTGCGGTGATCGATCCCAGGTATTTCAGTGATAAGGAAAAGAATACCGTCGTCGAGCAGGACCCGAAGCCCGGAAGCATTGTGAGAGAGGGCAAGGACATCCGGCTGATTGTAAGCAAGGGGCCGATCGTTTCCATCGTAGAGGATTATTCGGGTAAGACGATCAACTTTGTCCAGAACAGGCTGCAGGAGATATTCTCCTTCCAGGGGAAGACGATAAAGATCGGTAACGTGACCTATGTCGCCTCCGAGGATCAACAGGGAACGATCATCGGGCAGTTCCCCCCTCCCAATACTCCCATTACCAATGTTGAAAGGATCGATCTTGTGGTGAGCAGGGGAAAGGAGGTCCAGGCATTCCAGCTTGAGAATTACACCGGAGAAAACGTAAACGATGTCATGCAGTTGCTTGCCCTGATGGGAGTGCTGGTACACGTCGTTCCGGAAGAGATTGCAGACCCCTCCCAGAATGGTATCATCCTTGCCCAGGAACCGCCTGATGGGGCAGTTGTGGTGAGGAATGAGACCGTTACCTTCTACGTTGGGTACCTTCCTTCGGAGAGAGAGAGGGACAGGCTTTACGCGCGGGTGCTGAACTTCGATGTGCCGGGGGATGCCGGGAACGTAACTGTGCGCATCGTTGTAAAGGACAGAATCGGTGAGAGGGAGATCTACAACAGCAAAAATACAGGAGGCGATACCCTCTCTGTTCCCTTCAAAAGCTACTCGAATACCACAGTGTACATTTATATCAACGATGGGGTGTACGAGGTCCGGCGGATTGAATAACACTATTTTTGAGAATAGTCCTGCCTGAACGGCGACCAATAATCCTGCTGTCAGGATTTTATACCATTTGCTTCGAGAAGTTTTCCAATCGAACGATCGATACGCTTTTCAATGAATCCAAGCAGGGAAACAAGGTAGCTATTGAAGGAAGAGGGATCGGGGTAAAGCGCTGAGGCTTCCAGAATGCTGTTTTTCAGGAATTCGTAGTTCTTCACCAGTGTTTTCGGATATACTCTTTTCTCAACATCACTTCTCATCCGCCTTACCTTATTTCTCAATGACCTCAAGAAACTCACGCTCACATCGCGCTCCAGGTAGTAAGCGTCTGCCGGCTGGATTGGTACCTTCCTTTGTATAATAGGTTTTAATCCTGTAAGTGCCTTGAGGCGGAGGTGGGGTATTCCCGGGATACGGACACCCCCATCAGAGACGTTGAACACCCTGTCGCGGTATTTCTCCCGGGCTCCAAACCACTGCCGGTAGTTATCGAACACGAAGTCTGAAAGGACCTTTTTCTCCCTGAGCCCTGGAACTTTAAGGAGCTTTCTTCCAGAAATTTCCCTTGCCATGAGGGTGGGGAGAGGCCCAAGCCTGTTTGCATTTTTATAGTACTCGTTGTAGTGGGATGAGGAGTTCACATGGGTGGCAAACTGCGAATATGCAAGATCAAGACCGGTGACGAACACAGGGTGCGCTCCTGTATGGAGGGCAAACTCAACTGCCGTGGTCGACACTGAACCGCCACAATCAAGATAATCGGCAGAGGTGAAGAAGGTACCGAACTCCTTCAGGAGCGGATGTCGCTCTACCAGCGCAGCCCCATTTTTATTGAGGGTTGAGGCTGTTTCACTGAAGAAAAGCTCCCCCTTCCAGTTTCTGAGTATCTGCGGATACGCCACCATATCTGCAACGAGGCATGAGGTGATGCGGTTTTTCGTGCCTGTAAAGAGGTAATGGAAGTCATAGAAGTTGAAGAAGCCTGCATCGAGGGTTATAACAAAGTCAGGCTCGATGCCGTAGCGCAGGAGCGGTTCAAGCACCGTATCAACGGCGATGAGGTGCATCCAGGGAGAAAGCTCCTTCAGAGTATCGAGCTGGTGCAGTAATGAGGGACCAGCGTTGATGACCATTGCGGGTTTCCCCAGCAGGGTATGTCTCAGGGCCCTGACCGACCTTCTACCCGCCAGGAAGCAGAGGTTATCGATTATATTCCTGATCCAGAGATTTTCAAAGGCAAGACGGGTAAGGAGGTCTGAGAGCTTTCCCGTCATAATTCTCCTGAAATAGCCTGCAATCTTCCCGTAGTAAGAGTCGAAAGCGTCAACATTTCCTCTCAGCTCGATTATTCTGTATCCCGTGAAAGAGAGGGGGCCCAGCGTATCGATGAATTTTTGAACAATATCTGAGCTCTCGCCGATGAAGAGGCGCATGCCCGCCAGGAAAGAAATGTCCCTGTGATGCACCAGGAGAGAGAATGCCTCAAGGCTCCGTTCGACAACCAGCAGTGTCGCCTGCTCCGCCTCTCCTGTGTAGCGGCGCTTAAACTCTTCGATGTGATATCCAAGCCCTATTCCGAAGAAGATGATTATGGTGCCCTTTCGTACCCTCAAGTCCTTTACCAGGTTTTGTGCCTCTCGTAGCGGATCAGTGGGGCTGTGGAATGGCCTCCCGCCGTAGAAAATATTTGGTTCAGGCTCTGAACGGTAAGAGCAGGAGGTTATGCTTTCCACCGGGAGGATTCTACCGCAGAGGAAGGGGAAGTGTTTGGATAAGAAGCTTATGTTCCTCTGGTAGATGAGTTCCATTCCTGCTGATAAGAGCGGGAAAGAGGCTAAAACTGTTCTTTTAATGAGGTTCCGCGCTATTTGCTTTTTTTGAAGAACACATTAAAGTTGTCGACGATTTTTGAATCTCGCAGGGTGGAGATATACCAGTCGTTGAAGAGATAGTTCTTCTTCATATTCCCATATAGCCTTGCGAGGTAGTCCCTGATTTGCTCAAAATCTTCCCGGTTGAACTCCTTTTCCTCAACCACCCGGAAGATAATCTCTCCATCCCCGGTTTTTAAAGGTCCGCCGACCCCGTTCAATACCGTGGAGAACACAAGTTCGATGAGGGTTGGGATGTTCATGATCTCAAAGAGGGGGAGGTTCTTTTCCTCGTTTACAATATAACGTCCATCAATGGTTATGTAGTCGGTCCTTGTGGTCTTCAGCCCATGTTTCAAAACAACATCTCCGAAAGAAGAGGGGTCTTTGCTCACCGCCTCGATAATGTCCCTGCTCCTCTGACCTGTCTGCTTTTCAACCTCATCGCGATATTCACTTACATACTCCTGCTTCAGACGGTAGAGTGCCTCCTTATAGGGCTGGACCACTGGGTCATCCAGCGCCTTTATGATATGGTACCCGAACACGGTTTTGACGAGGTCGCTTATTTCACCCTTCTTCAGCCCAAAGGTGGCTTCGGCAAACTCAGGGACCATGTCGCTCCTGTAAAACCAGCCAAGATCCCCTCCCTTGTCCTTCGTTGGATCTTCAGATTCAACCTTTGCTATCTCTTCGAACTGTTCGGGATTTGCAAGCACCCTCTCCCGTATCTCCAGGGCCTTCTGTTCATCGTTCTTTATTAGAATATGGGCGGCATGTGTCCTCTCGAAGAGCTTTGGGTTTTCATCGTAGAAATCCCGCAACCTTTCCTCCGGCACATTGTCGTATCGAATGAAGACGTACTCGATCTTCTTCCCGTAGTCGGCGTAATTGAAGAAGGACTCTAATTCCAGCTCCGATACCTTTGTGCTGTTTACAATATCATCGAGGAACATCTCAAGGGTGAGCTGCTCCATCTCGGCCCTGAATATCCTCTGCTTCTCAGACTCCGGCACGCTGCTGTAGGTGTTTTCGTCAAACTTCTTTTCGGGGGATGCATAGTACCCCTTTCTGACAATTTCGGCAAGCACCGTATCCCTGCTCACACTGATGCCGTGCCTGTCTGCGTACTGCAGTATGAGCATACGCTGGATGACAGCATCGAGGGCGCGTCGCATAAGTCTGAGATTCTTCTCCTCAGTCAAACCCTCCTCTTCGAGCTTCCCCCGCTCCTCCTCGTAGTACTGGCGGTAATAGTTGGCGAAAAGGGAGTCGCTCTCCATCGAAACGGGCTCGCCGTTTACAACGGCGATTGAGGATACCCTTCCTCCCCGCGTCCTTGCCGCATAGTTGTAGGCAAAGCTCCCCACGAAGGCAACGGCGACGAAGCCTATGATGATAGAGACGAGCATTTTCTTCATTGAGACCTGGGGTTTTTTCTTCTGGTCTTTAGGTATGAGTGGTTTTTTCTGCACTGCCGTGCCGCTTCCTATAGGTTGCGTTATAGGATAAACTAATAAGCGGTGACAGTACTGTCAATAAAAACCAGGGGGGAGTTTTTTCGGTTGAATTTTTCAATTTTTCGTAGTATGTATCTGTTCTGCGGAACAAAAGGCGGGGAAGGTGATGAGGAGCATTGCCATTATAGGGGCCCAGTGGGGGGATGAGGGAAAGGGTAAGATAGTTCATCTCCTCTCGGAGAGGGCGGATGTGATCTGCCGCTACCAGGGGGGGAACAATGCAGGGCATACTGTAGTAACCGGCGGCAAGAAGTACGTTCTTCACCTCATCCCTTCCGGCATTCTCAAGGAGGGGAAGATATGCATTATAGGGAACGGGGTGGTTGTCAATCCTTACGCCCTCAGGGAAGAGATCGATCTGCTTGCAGGGCTCGGCGTCGACTTCACCTCGCGACTCTTTGTATCCAACAGGGCCAATCTCATCATGCCCTACCATATAGAGCTTGACACAGCGTATGAGGAAGCGCTTGGAATCGGTACAACAAAGAGGGGAATAGGACCTGCCTATTCCTTTAAATATGCAAGGATTGGAATCCGACCCTGCGACCTTGGAGAGAGAGCCTACCTTGAGAGGATGATCGGCTATGCCCTGGATGAGGTGAACACGACCCTTGTGAGCCGGTTTGGACGGGAACCTCTTGAGAAATCCGACATCATGGAAAAGGTCGAGGAGTACCGCAAGATCCTCTCACCCTACGTTGAGGATACAGTGAAACTGCTCAGTGGGTACATCAGGGAAGACAGGCGCATCATCTTTGAAGGTGCCCAGGGAGTGCTCCTCGATGTAGACTTCGGCTCATACCCCTTTGTTACCTCCTCCAATCCTTCGGCAGGCGGGATATTAACCGGCCTCGGCGTCGGCCCCAGGTCAATCGGGCAGATACTGGGTGTGGTGAAGGCCTACACAACGAGGGTTGGCGGAGGTCCCTTCCCCACAGAGCTGAAGGATGATACAGGGGTGCGCATCCGGGAGAGAGGTGGAGAGCTCGGGGCATCCACGGGAAGACCGAGACGGTGCGGTTGGTTTGATGTGGTGTGTGTCCGCCACGCCCTTAAGGTCTCTGGCGTTGAAAAGCTTGCCATGATGAAGTTCGACGTACTCGATGGGCTGGATAAGGTCAAGGTCTGCACCGGGTACAGGATAGACGGCATGGAAACCGATGAGTTTCCTGCCAACGTCGACGTTCTCGACAGGGCTGTGCCCATATACGAGGAGTTCGAGGGCTGGGAGGGGCTTGCAGGGGTGCGGACCATGATGGAGCTTCCCCCAAGCGCCGTTCGCTATGTGGAAAGCCTTCAGAAGCTGCTCGGTGTTGACATTGCGATCCTTTCAACGGGGGCCGACGAGAAGGACACGATTTTCAGGGAGGAGATTGTGCTGTAGCCCGGCTCAGCGCAGACGGCGTCGTTTTTTCTGTCGGAAGGGTATTTTCAAAGCCCCTGGCGGTGAGATCACCGATGTCAAGATCAATGAAGCCTGTGTTCTCATTCCAAAGGACTCGGTATCCTTTATCGTCGGCCTGCACAACCACCCGGTAAAGAAGGTCACCCGGACCCACTGCAACTACTGCTCGATGCGGGAGAAGTGCCTGTACAGAAGGTATTAGGGTCTATTGGAGCCAGGTATCGTGGGGAATCAGGATGTTCGGAAATTCTGTGGTTTTGACGGCATGGGCTTTGTATCGGGATATAAGAAATCTCGAGCAATATTAAGGGGAGGAATAATGAGATGAAGAATCAACTGACCTTACTCAAGCGTGGGCTGGACACGGGGAATGGTACATTCCGGCTTTTTCCGGCATGGGTTCCAAGGGTTTTCTGCGTTCCCGGGAAGAGGTTAAAATTGCATCCAGATGACTACTATGCATTCGGTGCCCACCGGGGGGGTATTGATGAGCGTTGGTTTGCTTCGACAACAAGGGCCGATAATGGCCCGCTAACGCTGGAGGATGAGGGGCTGAGCTATATCTACATTGAAGACCGCCTGGAGAAGGACAGGGTTCTTCTAAAAGATGCCGTCGGTCTCATGGGTGATGAGCTTTTGGGAAGCGGGGTGATGAAGCGGCATGGCGGCTGGGTGATGTTTGCAAAGTTCTTCGATAATATGGGCCCCCTTCCACACCACCTTCATCAGGACGATGAGAAGGCCGCAAGAGTAGGGCAGAAGGGCAAACCTGAAGGGTACTACTTTCCAAAGCAGTTAAATGCCCACGGTGGATATTTTCCCTATACCTTCTTCGGACTGAATCCTGGAACGACAAGGGATGATGTGAAGCGGTGCCTGGAAAACTGGAACAGGGGGGATAACGGCATCCTCTACCTCTCGAGAGCGTACAGGTTAAAGTTCGGGACAGGATGGGATGTGCCCCCGGGGATACTGCATGCACCAGGGTCACTGTTGACCTATGAGCCGCAGAAGGCCTCTGATGTTTTTGCCATGTTCCAGTCGCTCGTCTGGGACCAGGTATTTCCGTGGGATATGGTCGTGAAGGATGTTCCAGAAGAGCATAAGAAGGACCTGGATTACCTGGTCGATCTCCTGGACTGGGAGCGGAATGTCGATCCCGATTTCTTCAGGCACAGGTACCTGGAGCCAAAGCCCGTGAAAATGCTTGAGGAGATGAGAGAAGCCGGGTACGAGGAGTATCAGGTCGTGTATAACTCAGAGTATTTCTCTGCCAATGAGCTTACGGTGCACCCGGGACGATCCATCACCATCAAAGACAGTGCCGCCTACGGCGTCATCGTGATACAGGGGTACGGGCGTTTTGGGAGCCTGCACATCGAATCACCCGCAATGATCCGATTCGGTAAGATGACGCAGGATGAGCTCTTCGTGACGGCTCCGGCCGCACTTGCGGGGATCACGATAGTGAACGAGAGCGAGACCGATGATCTTGTGATGCTCAAGCACTTCGGCCCCGGGAAATAGCTGGGTGGCGCCCCGTACGAGAGGTGGTATATGGAAGATAAAAGAGCCTGCGTTATCGGCATTGATTTTGGCACTGATTCAGTGAGGTCGATGATTATCGATGCGACCAACGGCCAGGAGGTAGCATCGGAGGTTACCTCATACAGGAGATGGTCTTCAGGGAAGTACTGCGACCCCTTGAAAAATCAGTTCAGGCAGCATCCCCTCGACTACATCGAAGGGCTTGAGGGATCGGTGAGGGGCGCCCTGGGGAGGGTTTCGGATGAGGTCCGTGAAGGCATTGTCGGCATAGGTATCGATACAACCGGTTCGACACCAGCGCCGGTTGACCGGGCGGGCACAGTGCTTGCATTGAGGGATGAGTTCAGGGAGAATCCAGATGCGATGTTCGTGCTCTGGAAGGACCACACCGCGGTGGCGGAGGCCGAGGAGATCAACCGAGTTGCGCGGAGCTGGGGTGGAGTGGACGTGACGAAGTACGTCGGCGGCGTATACTCCTCTGAGTGGTTCTGGGCGAAGATACTGCACGTGCTGAGGAGCAACGAGAAGGTGAGAGGTGCGGCCTTTTCCTGGGTCGAACATGCGGACTGGATGCCGGCTCTGCTAACCGGGAAACTTGACCCCCTGAGCATGAAGCGGAACCGATGTGCCGCAGGTCATAAGGCGATGTGGCATGAGGATTGGGGAGGCCTGCCTCCAGAGGAATTCCTTGTGAAGGTTGACCCGCTGCTCAAGGGGCTTAGATCAAATCTGTACACCCAGACCTCAACGGCGGATCAGAGGGCAGGAGGGCTTACCGCTGAGTGGGCCCGGAGGCTTGGATTGAGGGAAGGCATTGCAGTTGCCGTTGGCGCCTTTGACGCTCACATGGGGGCGGTGGGAACAGAAATCAGGGAGAAGAGCTTCGCAATGATCCTGGGCACATCGGCATGCGACATGGCCGTTGCTTCGAGGGAAGTGATAGGGGACAAGCTCGTCGGGGGCATATGCGGGCAGGTCGATGGGTCGATCATACCTGGCATGATCGGGCTTGAGGCGGGGCAGTCCTCCTTCGGTGATGTGTATGCATGGTTCAAGAACATGCTCCTGTGGCCCCTGAAGAATCTATTAACTGCATCGACTTCAAAAAAAAGCGAGGTTGCAAAAAAGCTGAGCCAGGAGATTCAAGAAACCGTTATCAGGGAGCTCTCCGAGCTGGCATCGAAGCTGAAGGTTGAAGAGTCCGACCCCGTTGCCATTGACTGGCTGAACGGGAGGAGGACCCCCTATGCGGACCAGCTGTTGAAGGGGGCAGTTATAGGACTGAACCTGGGGTCTGATGCTGTAAGGGTGTTCAGGGCTCTGGTTGAGTCGACTGCGTTCGGCGCCCGTGCGATAGTCGATCGGTTTAGGGAGGAGGGGGTTGAGATAGAGGAGGTTTTGGCTTCAGGCGGAATACCCAAGAAGTCGCCGTATGTCATGCAGGTGCTTAGCGATGTGCTGAACATGCCGGTGAAGGTTGCAAGGGTCGACCAATCGGGAGCGCTAGGGGCTGCGATGTTTGCTGCGGTTGCGGCCGGTTTATACGGGAGGGTCGAGGAGGCCCAGAAGAGTATGGGGAACGGTTTCATAACGACCTATACTCCAGAGCGTGTGAATGCGTTGATTTATAATAAACGCTATCAGCGCTACAGGGAGCTGGGAGCGATGCTGGAAGAGCAGCTCCGGATGTAGTGGAGAGAGGTATAATTAAGGTTCATTTGAGTAATGCGTATCTAATGCAATCTTATATCGAGTAAAGATTGTTATTGCTGTCTTTGCGAGGAAGGAGCCGAAGGCGACTGACGAAGCAATCCCATTTATTTATGATATAGCAGGGTATGTTTTCTGGGGAATGGAGTAATCTGAATTGAGGGAATGACAAAAGCGATGTCTGAAGTGAAGAAGCTCCATAAGCTGAGAGAAGCCGTGTACCGTGCGAACGTGGAGCTGGTAAAGCGGGGCCTTGTCACCTATACATTCGGCAATGCCTCTGGGATTGACCGTGCGAGCGGCATCGTTGCCATAAAGCCGAGCGGCGTTTCCTACGAAAGGCTGTGCCCTGAAAACATGGTGCTCGTCGACCTTGGCGGCAGACGGGTTGAGGGTGATTTTAACCCATCGTCTGATACGAAAACCCATCTCAAGCTTTACCAGGCCTTTGATGACATAGGAGGCGTGGTGCACACCCATTCGACCTGCGCTACAGCATGGGCACAGGCGCAGCGTCCTCTCCCATGCTTCGGCACGACCCATGCGGATTACTTCTACGGCGAAGTGCCCTGCACCGGTGTAATCTCAGATGATAGGATCAGTCGGGACTACGAGGAGGAAACCGGCTCCCTCATCATCGATACCTTCAGGGAAAGGGATTACCACACCATGCCTGCCGTACTCGTTGCCTGCCACGGCCCCTTCGTGTGGGGCCTTGACCCCGATGAGGCTGTTTACCTCAGCGTGATGCTCGAGGAGGTCGCCCGCATTGGCTTCATGGCCGTGCTGATGAACCCCGAACTTGGGGAAATCAAGCAGGCTCTCCTTGACAAGCACTACCTTCGAAAGCACGGAGCTGATGCCTACTACGGCCAGAAGGAGGTCTAGGGGCGAGGGTTCAGACAAAGGGTGATAAAACATTTTGCTGATAATGGATTATAGGATAGAGGTGGGAGAAGTGAAAGAGTGTAAGATTGCCAGCGGGTTTGCCCCCTTCAGTCCCTGTGCGGACAGGTTCAACGTTGCAGGATATCGCGATCCCATGCCGCTGGAAGAGCAGTTCGAAGCAGCCGCCAGGATCGAAGGGTTGGGAGGAGTTGGGCTGGACTACCCCTATCAGTTCACCAGAGCGGAAGGGGTGCGACCTCTCCTTGAAAAGACCGGGCTAAAGTTCGTTACCCTCGAGATCGGACTTTACCCCGACAGGAAGTGGAAGAACGGTACATACACCGCAGTCGATCCGGGGATTAGAAGAGAAGCAATAGAGATGAGCAAGCAAGCCCTTGATGTTGCCGCAGTGCTGGGCGCCGATGATGTGCTGATGTGGCCGGGTCAGGACGGATTCGACTACCCATTCCAGAGCGATTATCTGAAGTGCTGGACGCTTCTGGTGGACGGCATCGCCGAAGTGGCTGCCCATCGTCCGGATATGAAGATCGCTATCGAGTACAAACGGATGGAACCGCGGACGAACTGCTACATCCGAAATGCCGGAGTCCTGCTTATGCTCCTTGCGGAGGTGGGGATGCAGAACGTCGGCGGCTGCATCGATCTTGGGCACAGCCTCGTAGCCGGGGAGAATCCAGGCGAGTCAGTTGTGCTTCTGCACAGAGCAGGCAAGCTGTTCCAGGTGCATGTCAACGACAACTTCCGGGACTGGGACCACGATCTGATCGTGGGCAGCGTGTGCTTCTGGGAAACACTTGAGTTTTTCTACTGGCTGCGGCGCTGCGGCTGGGACGGCTGGTATATCCTGGATATCTACCCATACCGACTCGACGGCGCCAAGGCCTTGCAGCAAGGGGTGAAGAGAACCCGCTTCTTCGTTGAGCTTGCTGAAAGACTCGACTCAAAGGATTTCAGGGAGAGCCTTGCATGGGCAGACGTGATCGCTGCAGGAAGAAACCTGTGGAGAATCGTTTTCGGTGCTTGACATGTGCAGGTGCCTTAGGTACGACCTGGATGACAGCTCGACAGTTGATGTGTTAGTATGAGAAAAAATGTGAAAAGTTGCGTTATTCTGTTATGTTTTTTCTTGACAGCAGCGGGGAAGGGTTTATAATGATGCGGCGGGAGAAGATAAAAACAGGAGGTGAAGGAATGAAAGAACAATTTAAAAAGGTTTTATTGATCCTTCTTAGCTTTGCCTTTGTACTGTCCGCCGCTTGCGTGGTTTTTGCGGCCGGCAAAAAGGAAGAGGCGAAGAAGGCCGTGTACACTCTGGGTATCAACAACTACATGGACTCTTTTGAGTTCTGCTGGAAGGTGCACCAGAACATCGAGGAATGGGCGGAAAAGTACGGGATCAAGACGATCTACGCCGAGGCCGCTATGGAGCCGGAGAAGATCAAGGCGAACCTGGATACCTTCGCACTGCAGGGGGTTGACGCTATCTTCGAGTTCAACTGGATCACCGATGTTACCGCCAAGTTCGTCAAGGAGCATCCGGAGATCGTCATGGTTACCGGCGACTACATCGTGGAAGGTGCCTACTACTTCGGCGCCAACCAGTACCAGGCGGGGTTGGTGCTGGGAAGATACCTCGCTGAACAGGTCAGAAAGCGGTGGGACGGCAAGCTCGATGCCATGGTATTCGCCGCCTGTTACCAGTGCGGGGAGCTGTTGATAAAGCGCATGGATGGAATCCTGGACGGCTACAAAGAAACGTACCCCAACTTCCCGGACAAGATGGTGTTCAGGTTCGAAAACATGGGAGCGGAAGGCCAGATCGTTAACACCAAGCGGATCGTCACAGATTTCTATACGGCTCACCCGGACATGACCCATATCGTCGTGGGCACGAACAACGACGAGGGCGGTCTGGGAGCCCTGTCTGCGGTTGAGACCATGGGTAAAGAGAAGAACTTTTTCATCGTCTCGCATGGCGGGGATACACCGTTCCATGAGAAGATGCGGGCAGGCAAGGGCGACGTGTGGATCGGCTCGGTGGCCTACATGCCGGAGCGCTACGGCGAGTTCATGATCCCCTGGATGAAGGACATCCTGGACGGGAAGGACGTGCCCAGGGAGATGTCCCCGGAGCATTTCGTGCTGACCAAGGATAATCTCGACAAGTATTATCCTAAGAAATAGCCATTACAGGCGCTCCCCTGCGCGTGAGGCTGTGATAGTGTTATCAAGGAAGAATAGGTTGGATGAACCAAGAGAGACCGCAGCAAGAGCCGTGGAAAAAAGGGGGCTTCTCGGGTTCGTACGCAAGCTGGATTTTTCCGGAGAGATCGTCAGTATCCTTATTGCCCTGATCCTTCTCTGCGCCTTTTTTTCCCTGACTTCCCCGTACTTTCTGACCATCAAGAACATCCTGAACTTCACCATGAACACGTCGATCCTCGGCATCATGGCCGCGGGGCTTTTTATTGCCATGGTCATGGGGGAGATCGACGTATCTCAGTATTCAATTCTGGCGCTGTCTTCCGGGATCATGGTCATATTGATTCGTCGCGGCATGAACAGCGGGCTTGCCATCGCGATCGCCATCGGCGTAACGCTTGTTTGTGGTATGATCAACGGCTCCCTGGTCGCCTTCCTGCGCATAAACCCCATCATTACCACCCTCGGAGCGATGATGGTCTACCGGGGAATCGCATTCAATATCACCGAGGCGCGGGCGCTGGGCGTAACCGGACACTTTTTCTCCGCGGTAGGATCGGGGAGGATCTTGGGGATCCCTGTTAGCGTATACATCATGCTCGGAGTTTACCTGCTTGTTCACGTCATTATGGCGTATACCGCGCATGGGAAACGTGTGTATGCCGTAGGAGGGAACCCCGAAGCGAGCTTCATTTCTGGAATCGATGTCAGAATGGTGCGCTTCTGGGGACTGGTGTTCAGTGCTGTGACTGCAGGCCTGGCCGGGCTCATCTTCGTTTCTCAAGTGGGGGCGACGGTGCCGACTGCCGGGGAGGCAGGGCTCCTGGATGTAGTGACTGCGGTCATACTCGGCGGGATCAGCCTCTCCGGCGGGAAAGGCAGAATCGGCGGCACCCTGATAGGTGTTCTGATCCTGGCTGTGTTGCAGAATGGGATGGTACTGCTGAGCGTGCAGGCCTACTACCAGCTCATCGTAAAAGGTGCGGTGATCCTCCTTGCCGTCTTTGTTGACTCCGTGCGTGGAGGAGGATTCAAGTAATGACACGAGCCATCGAACAGGGATGCATCCTGGAGATGAAGAACATACACAAGTCCTTCGGCGGTCTGAAAGCCCTGGACGGAGTGAACCTGGAGCTGCGCTGTGGCGAGGTGCTCGGTCTGGTCGGCGACAACGCTGCGGGGAAGTCAACCTTGATGAAGATCCTCACTGGTTTTTACCATGCCGAGGGCGGTTCTATCTTTCTCGACGGAAAGGAAGTTCACATCGACAGCCCGAAGGTCTCGAAGCGTCTCGGTATCGAGATGGTTTACCAGAACCTGGAGCTCTGCATGAACATGAATGTCGCCGAGAACCTTTTCCTCGGCCGGGAAATCATGCGGGACCCTGTGTTAAGGTTTCTGAAGCGCAAACAGATGGAAAAGAAGTCCGTCGATATTCTACACAAGCTCAAGATCGACATCAAGGAACCGCGGAAACGGGTGGACAAGCTCTCGGGCGGCCAGCAGCAGGCGGTGGCCATCGGCAAGG
>CAZPCG010000022.1:11780-13893 GCA_964584875.1 uncultured Spirochaetota bacterium | reverse complement strand
AATGATTTCGGCGCATTCATGTCATTTTTCAAAATAATGTTGTACGCCCGGACATTATTTTTTAGGCTGAGCCTTTTTAAGTATCTCATAAGTCTTTTTCAAGTCCTTTCTGACTTGTGCCTCAGATCTGCCTGTAAGCTTTGAAACCTCAGAAATCAAATCCTGGTCAAACAACTCAATATCGTATACAATTTCAGTCGATTTGCACTCGCCACACACTGCACTGTCTACAAAGAACCGCTCTTCATGGGTTTTAAAGAAGATGAAATCTATGGAATATCGCTGCTTGAAATGAAATCGAATTAACTGTTGAGTCTGATCATCAGCTTGTTTGTTCTTTGCCACTCCGGTGATCTCAAATATTCTTCTCGCAAAGCATGTTTTCTCTCCGCATCGGCTACAGGTTAAAGGCTTCAATTTGGCAAATCTCTTTTCTGCAAGCAGTTGGTTCACTTCATGTGTGGAGAGTTCTCTTATAGTAATGGCTTCTCTCATGTTACTTTTCATTTTGTTTTTCTATCAGCCTAACGACCGCAATCAGCGGTGGGCGTTAGGCCATCCGCAGGAATGATT
Source organism: uncultured Spirochaetota bacterium (assembly GCA_964584875.1). GTDB lineage: Bacteria > Spirochaetota > B62-G9 > B62-G9 > DRHN01 > CAZPCG01. Next base: position 13,320 of record CAZPCG010000022.1, on the reverse strand, counting down.
TGTTAGTTCTAATTAAAACTATTTCAACGAATATTTTCATTTTATTGAAGGGTCACTAACCCTACCCATAAACAGGATGCTTCTTGTTGAATTATCTCGGATCAGAAATAAAAAGGGATGATCGGCTCTGAATATTATAGGTTTCGGAGGAAATCCTTTCTCCTTACCATTATGGACCAAAATACCTTTCTGATGTACCGCGTAGTTGTGATGGCGTTCGACATCAAGGGTGTACACCCGTGCCTTTACCTGCCGGCGTGAAAGGCCGGTAATGACCAAACCTTCGCCGCTTTTGTCCTTCAGCACGTCACCCCCTTTGAGGTCACGGGCTTCCACCCAACGGTCATGGCCCACCATTCTCTGTTCCTCTTTCGGAACCTACTGAGGTACAGGCCGGGAGGCAAGCCGATCCCCTTTCAGAACGTAGAAAGGATGGCTCCCAGTGGCCTGGATAGTGAAATGACCCATTTGAATGGTGCTCATGTCTCCTTCATACCGGAACGATTGCCGTTTTAGAACCTTCTTGAGAGTCCATTCCCCTGAAGCGATGTTCTATGATCTCCGCGGTAAGATCCACATCTAAATCAGGCCCATAGAAGTACCCTGCATGGATCTCTTCGACGTTATGGACTTTACTACTTATATAATTGTAACTTAATTTATTTCTATTTTGGGTGAAAGTGTTAATTGGGTCAAGATTTTTATTATATACTTGATATAATTGCAAATAATTCATCAAATCCCAGGAGACATCATCATAGCATCACAGAGGCGACCTTTTCTATGGCCGCTGCAACCTGGTCACATTCCTCCTCCGACATCTGGGGCGGTATGTCGATGTGTATGGTTCTCGCAAGCCACCCCAGGGTATTCGGGCACATGTCCTCTGTATATTCGATCTCAACCCCGTTAGGCGCAAGGGGGCAGTTGAAAGGGCATCCCCGCTTAGTGGGCATCATCTTCTCCATGAGCATACGCCAGTGAGCGTATATGTGCCAGTCAGGAACGCTCTTGTCGTAGATGGTCCCTCCCTCGACCCCCTCAGCCTTCAGCGCTTCGCCAAACTCCTTTGCCGTTCCGGCATCGGGCAGGTAGATGACAAGACAAACCGCCACATCGCCCCTCTCATCGTTCACCTCCCGGAAATCGAGGCCCCTGATACCCTCTATCCTGTCCTTTATACGCTTTCTGTTCTTTTGCATCCTCGCAACAATATCATCCATCTTTCTGAACTGGGCCAGGGCAACGGCTCCTGCAAGCTCGCTCATGCGGAAGTTCACCCCGAAGAAAATTTCACCCTCGAACTCCGGGGGTGCGAAGCGATCCTTGCGCCAGCAGGCTGCAACATCATGATAAGCCTGAGCCCTTGTATAGTACAGATCATCGTCGGTCACCAGTATTCCGCCCTCTCCCGAGGTGATGACCTTGTGAAACTGCAGAGAAAAGCACCCCACATCGCCGAAAGACCCGAGCTTCTTCCCCCTGAAGCTCCCCCCATTCGCCTGCGCCACATCTTCCACGACCTTCAGGTGGTGCCTCA
>CAZPCG010000022.1:0-11770 GCA_964584875.1 uncultured Spirochaetota bacterium | reverse complement strand
GGATCAAGAGTGAGAGACTTGTCGACCTCGGCGATAACCGGCACCGCTTTTGCCGCCACCACAGCCGCAACGGAGGCGAAGAAGGTGTACGCAGGAACAATGACCTCATCACCCGGTTCTATCCCAACTGCGATGAGCCCGCAGATCAGGGAAGATGTGCATGAGTTTACAGCGAGGCAGTGCCTTTTGCCGATGTAGCGGGCATACTCCTCCTCGAGCTTTTTCACCTTTGAGGGAAAATCCCTGGGTCCGTAGTAGCGGAACAGCCACTTTGCATCAAGCACCTCCAAAACCTCTCTCTTCTCCTCCTCCCCGATTTCCATGCCCCCTGGAAACATGGGGATGTTCGGTGTCGTTTTCGCTTTCGGCCCGCCGTTTATTGCAAGGTCGTCTCTGGTATATTTCATATTTTCTTCCTCCATACATAAGAAAATAGGTTCACCAGGATTTTGCGTACTTAACGCGATTTTATATCGAGTAAAGATCATTCAGGCTGTCATTTAACTCACTTTCTGGATGTACAGAAAATAGATCATTGCCCGCCATGTTACCGGAAGCTCTTTACTATCTCTTCAAGCTTTACCCTTCGATCGTGGTCAAGGGGAAGATGGGGCTCAACTCGGTACCTCTTAACCATTTCACGTGCAAGCCGGTATGTGTCTTTTTTCCCCGAAGCATCCCACAAAGCGTAGGAGCCCCTTACCGAGACCCTGGGCGGCAGGTACTCATCAGACCTGAGCCACCTGAGGGTATGCTCGGCTGTGAGGTATTTGTCACCCGCAGACCCGGGCCCTATCTTCCTGATCAGCGGAAGGGCTATGGTGTCACCGCTTACGGTTATGCCCCGTGCAATCCTCCTGCACATTGCAGAGATCTCCTCGTCCATGATTAGCTGCTCGTGGCTGCAGGTCATGCCGGTTGCGAACATACCGCAGTTCACGATGAGGTCGTTCCCCGCTGCGACAGAGCAGAACTGGCTGAAAGTCTTTTCCCAGGCGTTCTGCTCGTCGTGGGTGTGGTTGTCTGAATTCGGGGCTGTTGTGTGGGATGGGCAGCGGTAGAAGCGGGATAGCTGGGCTCCTGCTATCCTGCAGATCGAGGTCTCAGTTGAGCCGACGAGGGCCGCTGCTGTGGTCATGTCGGTTGTTGTCCATGAGTTTGCGTACATCACCTTTGTGCCTGGCTGCAAAAGCTGGATCATCGCAAGGCCAGAGAGGCACTCGGCGTTGTTCACCGTGAGGAGCCCTGCAAGGGTATAGGGGGCAGAAACCCCCGCATTGGGCTCAGGGAGTATTGCAAGAGGCACCCCGGTGGGTACCGTGTCCATGATGGCGTTGACCACGTTCTCCTCCCAGTACAGGGGGGAGGTCGGCGAAAGCTGGCATATCCCGTATACCCGGGTTTTCAGGTTGCCCCTGAAGGCGGCCCTCATGAGCTCGATGACGGCATTGTTAACCCTCTCGTTATCCGTGGAGAAGAAGATCGGCTTTTTGCTGTTCTCGATCACTGCCCTTACCCCGTAGATCAGGGAGGAGGCGGCTACCTCCACATCCTGAGGCATGACTGGAATACCGATCATGTCTATGCACTCAAGCCTCTCGCAGATGTGGGCAAAAAGCTCCACATCTGCTATGGTTGACCTTCGAGTTTCCTCGGTATCGCTGTCGACCCAGTTTATCGCGTTGTGGCCTGAGGCAATCTTTGATACCCCATCTCCTATAACAAAGGCAAACCCACCCTCCCTGTCAAATACCTCGAACTGTTGAGGGATATTACCAAGCGCATTCTCGATAGTAGACCGGGAAAAATAGACAACCTTTTGCTCCATGTCGGCCTTCAGCCCCTTCTGCTTGAGGAACGCAAGCATCTTCTTGTTGAACACCTTTACCCCGCAGGTTTCAAGGATTTCAACCGATGCATCGTGGATTTGCTCTATCTCATCATCCGAGAGTACTTTCAGGGTTTCAAGTTTCATCCAAGGCTCCTTTCAATTCCTGACCTTTCATCAAACGAGACCAGACTCACCCCGAGCATCTCCGAAAGAGCCCTGAGCTCCTCCCGCACATCGCCATGCACAACCGCCCAGTGATGGGTAACGCCATGTTCGGCAATCGTTCGGATGAAATCATCCATATCCGGATCGATTTTTATATAGAAATGAGGGTAGCCCTCGACCCGTTTTTCCCCTCCGAGGGACTCCCCGCCAAGCACCGTCATCTGGAAGTTATCCTCCATGCATATAAAGTTCACTATCGTTACACGCCCGGGCTTCCCTATGAACTCCATCCATACCCCTGAAGTCCCGGAAGGTGAGTCCATAAGCTCATAGTCGGGGGTGATTGCCACCCCGCTTTGCCGGTCGGCAAGGAGATGGTTCGAAGGGCCAGCATGCCCGGCAACGACCGTGTTGTCCACTCCATCGTAGTTGAATATCTCGGTAAACATAACAGGCTCGCAAGTCAGCCTCTGGAGGATCAGCATTGCCATCGTGCCGCCGAGGTCTCCCTCGTTTCCAACCACCTTCCCTGAACGGGCAAGCGTCTCCGGGTAGAGACAGGGGCGGAGGCCCATCACCTCGTGGAGCTCTGGGTTCAGATCGCTCAGCGCAAGCCCATCGAGGTGATGTTCATCTATGATCCTCTCCATGCCCATGGAAGCGCGCGCCGATTCGTGCAGCTGTCTCTCAGTCACCCTTTTATCAATGTCGAAGCCTGACTTGATGTTTCTTACATACTCGGCGACTTCTGGCTCAGGAACACCTTCAGATGCCTTTTTCAACTGCAGCACCGATACGTATTCGACGCAGGGACCTATCTGCGAGTACAATCGGAACTCATCGACGTAGGTAACAATCATCTGGTCGTTCCTGCAGGGGAGGACACCGAGCTTCATCTTTTTAAGCTCTTTGCAGACCCTGGCAGCTCTGGCAAAGTTTATAATCTTATCGAACGGCCCCTGGTCCTGGGAGCTACCGGCTATGCAGGCAGGTTTAACCCCGAGCTTTTTCAGCACCCCGAAGCTCTCGAAGGACGCCACGATGCCGGAGTTCCTGAAAAGGGTCATGATATCGCTTTTTATTGGAGCCCGCCTGTATGGGGTATAGGCCCAAAGGATGGTGGGCTTCACCTTCATAACATCCCGGAAAGGCAGAAGATACTCGTCCTCAGACCAGACAACGAAGCAGAGAAGCACGGCATCCACGTCCGCTCCAAGAAGCATCTGAGCTGACTGCCAGGCCTTCTCCATCGAGGTTACGAGCGGGCAGACAACAACCGTGCATGCTTCTGAAAGACCGGCTGTGACCTTTGCTGTATCCTCCTCCATGAAGCGGTTGAATTCACTGGCGCTTTTGTCGCTCCCGAGCACAACCTCCTCAAACCACCTCGCAGCGAAGAAAACAACCCCCACTTTAGGTTTCATTTCATTCATAGCATTAACGCCTCCTTGACTTTTGTTGTATCACCGAAGGTGAATGAATAAACAATAAACCAAAATATCATCGCACTCAAAACAGTAATTTCCCTGATAATAAAAGACTGTTGTACGTTTCAATCAATACCGGCAATACCAGGTTCTGTGAAAGGCAGGAAATCATTAATCTACAAAAAATACAAATATACCGGATGGTTCATTCTCTTCAAATACTAAAGTCTGATCGGATACTGTCCGTACTTCTTTACCGCCCTGTAGAAGGCAGCCACGTTCCGGAGGGGAACATCGAGCTGTATGTTGTGGGTCGGAGCTATCAGGAAGCCACCGCAAGGTGCACATGTCCTGATTCTCTCCCTTACCTCGGCCTCCACATCCTCCGGGCTTCCGAAGGGGAAGGTGCTTTGCGTGCTCACCGTGCCCCAGAGGCCGATCCTGTCGCCATAGCGCTTTTTCAGGGCAGCAGGGTCCATCGACTCAGGCTGGATCGGGTTGAGCAGGTCCACACCGACCTCGATCAAATCATCCATGACAGGCTCGATGTAGCCGTCGCTATGAAAGGCGATCTTCACGTTCCTGCTCCTCTTCTCAAGCTCCCCGATCATGTACCCCATCTTCGGCTTGATCATCTCGCGGAAGGTCTCAGGGGACATTAGCATCGCATGCTCACCCCCAATATCATCGGCAAGCCAGAGGAGGTCCACCTCACGCTCAATCAGCCTGTAGCCGAGCTGGAGGTGATATTCGACCGACATGTCCATGACCCTGTGCGCGATGTCCTTCTCCGCGATCAGGTCGATGAGGCTCTGCTCTATCCCCCGCAGATACTTGAGCGCCTCAAAGATCGAGCAGTCGATGATGCCGCAGATGTACTTCGTCTTTCCGAAGCGTTCAATTACAGCCTCTGCGTAACCCATGTCTTCACCATCAGGATCGGGAGGTACGTACGTATCGAGCCTGCAGGTATCGGCGAGGGGAAAATCGACGATCTCGGTGTAGTATCCCCTTCCATTGATTGACTCATAGGGGATCTTCTTCCAGGTAATGCCCCACTCGTCGACGTAAGTATCGGAACCGGTTTCCCTGTAATAGCCGGTGGATATCCCGTAGGTGAGGAGGAGCATATCGTGGCCGAAGAAGATGTCCAGTTCGCTCATGCCCTGGTATTTCGTTTCGGTTGGTCTTTCGATCTCCCCAAGATGACTTTCATACTTCTTTCGTAAAAGCTTCTCCATCTCAGGAACGAAGGTGGCCATGTATGGAACTCTGTCCGGCTCTTCATGCTCCATTGCAGTCTGCATCCGCTCCTTTGAGTTCATGGGATTAAACCTCTTCAAATCAATCCCTCAAATCTCACTCTGAAATAAATCATCTCCTACACAGGGAGCACCAGCTCCTCCCTTGCGGTCCTGATCAAGGTCTCAACGTTCTCCTCAGGCGTTCCGGGGGTGATGGGGCTCCCGTTTGCCGTAATAAACCAGCAATCTGCTCCCCGGGCCTGCTCCAGTACCTCCTCCCGAACCTGATCAGGATGCCCGTCGTGTAGCAGTGTTATCGAATCGATGTTCCCGAACAGGCAGAGCTTTCCTGCAAGCGTCTGCCGGATGGCAACAACATCGAGCTCAAAGGTCTTTTTACTCTCCTCGACCATGAGAGCCCTGATGTTGATATTCTTGAGGTCTTCCAGGATCGGGATCACATCACCCCAGAAATTACAGATTGGGATAAGCCCTGCATTTTCAACTTCCTTGAAATAGTCCCTGTGTATCTCCTTTAAAAAGTTTTGATAGGCCTTTGGCCCTGCAATATCCGGGGAGATGTAGCATTCGGAGATTATGTACCCGTGAGCTCCTGCCTTTGCATAAGCCCTGGCCCATTCGAGCTGATGCTCGTAACACCTCTCGAAAAGGCAGCGCATGCCCGCAGGTTGGTCCTCGAGGGCCAGAAGCCCCCCCTCAAACCCGAGGTACCCTGTTGTGGGATCGAATATCTCGCACACTGCCGATGGAATATGAACGGCGATGAAAACTTCATCGCCGTACTCTCTCACGATGGGAGGGATGTGATCGGTGTAGCCCAGCCCTGTGATCTCCTCTGCGCCCATGCTAACGTACTTTTTCACAAACTCATTGATCGCCGCCCTGCTGCCAAGGTCCACCTTCGGTCTTGAGGCCCGTGAACGAAGGATGTAATCAGGAAAATCTACGATCTCCTCATCCCCGGGAGAATGAACTGAGAGATATCTGTCATCCTCCTTCAGCCCCCGGTACTTTGGATCGATTTTCAAAAAAAACTTCCCCTCCTTCGCAACTATCTCCGAATCCCTGAAGTAGAGGGGTGTTCCGATATGCAGGTGAAACCAGTCCGGCTCAAACTTTTTATAAAACTCCATGTAAACCTCGCTCAAGGCATCCCCATCGCACCAGGCATCCCTCCTGTAATCCCGCCCGGTAACCTCGTACTTGTAGATACCCCACCAGTGGGGAGCGCAGGGAATTCTTTCGGCAGGTTCACCACTCAGGGTTTTGAAGAAGATGGTTTTCGAGTTCACCATCCAATCTCCAGAGCTATGCTTGATCCTTCATAATATGATACGCAAGATCTATACGTCTTTACAACCTCTGGCAACTAGAGAAATGCCCAAAACAGTTTCAAAGGGCAGACACCGATTAATACAAAGGATTTTTATGGCTTAACTTAAGCCTATTTATTGTAACCTGCCCCATCCGAATGTCAACCATTTTCTTCACAAACTGCCCCCTCTGAATGTAAGCCATCTTCTTCACAAACTGCCCCCTCTGAATGCCAGCCATTATTCTTCACTACGATGCTGTTTGAAGATTTTGCTGCAGGGCTCAGGCAGGCTTTTATGGACTTTTATGTGTTCTTACACACTATCTTTAAAGGTCCGGAAGGGATTTATCCTGAAAAGAATTCCAGATTAAAAGACGAGTAATTCATCGTACTCTTCGCTCCCCCGGCGAAGTAATTTCTCGTCCAGCCTGAAAAGGACCTTATCAGTGAGGTTAATCTCTGCACTGCCGTAAACGAAGTTCCCGCTTGTATCCAGGATCAGGCTGTATCCCTCGACGATACTCGTTTTTTCTATCGCTGCCATGATGTCACGCTGGATTACGTACATTATTGTATCATCACTCAGGTTTCCATTATTCTCCCAGAGATACTTCTCGTATCTCAGCATATTGAGTACATCGTTTTGCCTTTGAAGCTCTGCATTCAACTTGTTTTTCTCGAGCTCTGAGAACTGTAGTAACTTCTTACTATATTCAGATCGCAGCCTTGAAATGGTATCCTCCCGAAATCGAATTTCTGCATCAAGGTATTTTGAAGTGTAGACGTCAACGATTCTATCAAGTTCGATAAATCCAACCTTCACAAATATCACAGTTTTTGGGAAAGCGACAAAAGGAAGAAGAACAAACATAAGGGCGAAAACTGCAAAGAGTTTTCTGCGCATGGTTACCTCCTTCCTGCATTGTAACTGTATTAATTTAAATTTAAAATCAAAATATATGTGGGGAAAGTCAATACTTCTACATCGAGGGAAGATCTTTCAACTGCATTTCAGTTAACGCCTCCGTTTTCCCAGGAGAACAATGTCCCGAAGCGCTTCCCTGCTTCTTGCGCTCATCCACCGCTCATCAAAGTCAGGTTCCCGGACGATCTGGGCGATTGCTGCAAGACTTACAAGGTGAAAGTTGCGCTCGTCCCTTGTGCCCGCAAGCACGAAAACAGCATGAACAGCGGGGGCAGTCTCAGAAAATGCAATGCCCTCCATGCACCGAGCAAGGAGAATGGCAAACCTGTTCTCCCCCTCAATGACTATATGGGGAATGGCTATTTCCGGTGTAATGGCAGTGCTGCTCTCTTTCTCCCTCTCACGAAGACGGTTATAGAAGGCGTCGGTCTCAAGGCCAAGGACCCCGGCCATGTTCTCGGCTACCAGCTTGAAAAACTTCTCAACCGGCATTTTTTTCTCTATATCCATCACAGGGCTTTTCTCAATCACCTCATCGAAGCGGTCCTTGACGATGTTGTCTCTCTCCCGGATGATCTCCCGTAGCTCTGCTTCAAGCGAATGTGTGGTGAGCTCCCTTGAGGTGATAGATTCGATCAGATGAAGGAGGGCATACTCCCTGTAACCCCGTATCCTTCCGTAAAACCAGTATACGAACACCCCGCCGAAGATGAGGACAAGGCTTATGATCAGGGCTTCCTTCCCCATCTCAAAAATGAGTAAAATTAGACCAACTATGCCAGCGATCTGCATCCACGGGTAAAGAGGAGCCCTGAACTTCGGACGGTAGTTCTGCAGGTGGCTTACACGCAGAATGATCACTGAGAGGCAGGAGAGGATGTTTGTGAGGATGAGCACGGTTGATGCCGCCTCGACAAGCACCTCGAGCTTTATGAAGAGAGAAACAATGATGAAAAAACCTGTGAGAAACAGGGCGTTGTGCGGGGTCCCGAATCTCCGGCTGATTCTTTCAAAAGGCTTTGGAAACAGGTTGTCCCGGCTCAGGGGGACGAGGGAGCGCGCAGCGGTCATGATACCGGCATTTGCTGTAGAGAGGAACGCCAGTATTGCTGCGACGCTCAGTGCGATTTTACCCCATGAACCTAGAAAAACAGATGCACCGTCGGAAATCGGGGTAAGGGATTTATGGAGGCTTGAGGGCTCCAGTACACCTGAGGTAACTAAAACCATGAGAGTGTAAAATATGCTTACCACAACGAGGGAGAGTATCATTCCAAAGGGAATGTTCTTCCCCGGGTTTTTGATCTCCTCAGCGATGCTTGCGATCTTCAGTAAGCCGGCATAGGAGACAAATACAAACCCGGTGGCAGAAAGAACCGCAGTAAGCCCGCCCGGCGCAAATGGAACGAGATTGGTGTACTTTACCACAGGAAGACCCCTGACGACATAGAGTAGCATGAGGAGGAAAAGTCCGACAACGAGAGCTACCTGGACTAGCCCGGCCTCCTTAATCCCCAGAACGTTGATAGCGAGGAACAGTAGGCAGAAAATAATCGCAATGATACGTATATCAACGTTCACGAGGAGAACTGTAAAAACCGACATACCCACAAGCGCAAAGGCGCTCTTCATTGAGAGCGAAAACCAGCTCAACAGGCCTGCAACCGTCCCCACCGCCGGTCCCATGCTCCGCATGATGGTGAAGCAGTCGCCGCCGGCCCTCGGCATCGCGGTGGTCATCTCAGCTATACTGAGCATACCGGGCAGCGAGAGTATCCCCGCAAGCAGATAGGATAAAATAACCGCTGTGCCTGCCTTCGCATGAGCAAGTCCCGGGAGAATGAAAAGTCCCGAGCTTATCATAGCACCTGATGCGATGCAGAAAACGGAAAAGAGGTTGAGGTCTCTTCTCAGCTTCATGGAACCGATCACCTTTTGCATTATTCACCTTTACATTGTCCACTTAACATATAATCACATAATATGGAAATGACTACCTTTTCTTTTGATTGCGGACTTTTTACCTCTTCACAGGCATGCGGAGTATTGTCTTCAACCGCTCCGGTGGAACCCGTCTCGGGTCCGAGAGGTATATCTCATGGTGCCGGCCATGCGGTTCAAGCCCGTTCTCGGAGGCAAACCGTTTCATTAAGGCTACGGTTTCCCCCTCATTTTCGTATGGACCTACATGGAGCATCTGCACGCACCTGCCCTCGGTCATGGTGCGAAGCGCTACCTCCCTCACCTCCTGCTCTTTGCTCTTTTCGAGCAGAACGGAAACGGCCTCTTCAAGCTCATCCCTGCCTACGAAATCGGGCGTGCGAATCATAAGCTGCCAGCACCATCCATCCATTGGAATATCCGAAAGTTCACTCTCACCACCCTCGCCCCACCACTGGCCTTCGAGCTTTCCCACCACGTAATCCTGCTTGCCGGCAAACTTCCGCCTCATCTTCAGGGTATAGGCGACGGCGTACAGGGCACCGATCTTTAGCTGGAACTCCTCGCCGCCCGGCTCACCCCTGCCCTCGATCACAAGGTACGTCGCCTCCTTCACATCTACCAGCACAGGTTTCTTTGACGTCGAATACTCGTCCCTGTGCTCTTTAAAAAGGTCTACTTTGTCCTTGTTCGCCATACCTTTCTCCTATCTCGGCTCCAGTGGAGCGTAGATGTCAGTGATGAGTTCCTCCGGGTCGGTGCCCTCGGGGTCATTCAGGTAGATTTCCATCTTAACATCCATGGTACTGTCCTCCAATTGTATTGGTGTGAAGTTTAAATGCACCTCCCCATCCCTCCAGTGAACTCCTGAAGGGGAAGCAGCATAGTTAATCGAGCCGTTTTTCTTGCGGAACTCCGAGGGAGAGATGCCGTGCATCGCCTTGAAAGCCCGGGAGAATGCCTCGTGGGTCTCATATCCAGCCTCAAATGCAACCATCGTTACCGGTGTGTTACCATGTTTGAGCCTCGAGGCCGCCCGCTCGAGCCTGAGCCGGCGGATGTGCTCGCCCAAAGACTCCCCCAGCATCCCCCGGAAGATGCGGTGAAAATGATATGAGGAGAAGCATGCGATCCGGGCAAGCTCCTCAAGGGATAGCTCGTCATCGAGGTGCTGCTGTATGTGCACGAGCACACGCAGCATCCTCTCCTTGTACTGTTCCAGCGTCGACCTCTTCATCGTCCTCCCATTCTTGTCTATATGTTAACAGATCCTCCAGAGGCGGGCTTGACCATTTTTGCTAAATTCAGTGACGTATCTTGCTTATTTTACCGGAGCTGGTCTTTCAATATAGAGACCAGACAAATCAATCAGGAAATTGAATCCTATCTTGTTTGCCTTTCATCCTCGGCCTGGAGGAGCCGGTAGAGCTCACGGACCACCTTCGGGTCGAGATCATCTTCTGGGTGATGCTGCTGGAGGATTCTTGCGGCCTTCTGGGCTCCCCTTTCACGAGCCTGAATACACCCCTGCCGGGACCAGCGCTCGTGGGGCATCCGGTTTGAAATTTCAGGATCAAACAGTTCTTCTCTGAAAAAACGCAGCGTGTGATCGTCGGCAAGGTAATTGCCACCTGGACCTGTTTTAATGATAAGGTCGGTTGCAAGGTGGTCAGGGTCAACCGCAACCCCTTCAAGCACCCTTTTCACCATGAGCACAATCTCATTGTCGATGACAAGCTGGGCAAGGCTCTGGAGATTCTCAGTCTCATTCAGTCCCATTCCTGATACGTAGTTAAGCCCGGCAAGGGCAGGAACGAGGGCTGTGAGCATCTTCTCGTACCCTGCCTGGGCATCAGAGACAAGGCTGTCGGTGAGAACTCCCCCTCCCCTGGTGGGAATACCGTAGTACCTTCCCATCTGCGCGGTGCATATCTTGAGCAGCGCAAACTCCGGGCCTCCCATGGTAACGGTGCCAAACCGCATATCCATATGCCTTCCCCAGCTCCCGTAGAGTACAGGCGTGCCCGGTGTCGCAGCGTACGCGATGACAATTGCGCTGAGGATCTCGGCATTCGCCTGTGAGACCACCGCAGCCAGGGTGACGGGGCTCGTGCCCCCTGCAATGGGACCGGAGTTGATGCTGATCGGCAGGCCATAGCGTGCCCCGCTCAGGAGAAGCTCAACCTGCCGGGTATCGTGGCTCAGGGGTGAGAGCACGCACACATCGAGACAGATGAGAGGCTCTGAGATCACGGATTTACGGGTCCCCCGCACCATGGAGGCCATCTCCACGAGGAGGTCAACGGAGCGTGCGTTATAGTTCTCGCTCATCACCGGCTTCGTCTGATATACCAGGGCGTCAGCCCAGATATGGAGGTCTGCGGTTTTGTCCGGGAGATCAGAGGGGAAAACATTCACGTGGTTGAATTGACACCCCGGAAGGGCATCAGAAAGCCTGAGGTGCTCTCTGAGATCGCTTCGCAGTGCCCGCCTTCTTGCCCCTGACCTCAGGTCCTCTACAAACACGGCAAAACCGCCGGGCCCGAAGAAAACCTCATCTCCCCCCAGTGGTATACTGTAAGATGGGTCTCTTCCAAAGAGGGTGAATTTCTTCGGTGTCTTCTCAAGGGCTTTCTGAACGACCTCAGAGGGAATCCTGACCCGGCATGAGCTGCGATCCACCCTGCAGCCATAGCCTTCGAGCAGGTCAAGGGCCTCCTCATGGAGCACCCTTACTCCCGCTTCCCAGAGGAGTCGGTGAGATTCAGCATCTATACGAGCAATTTCATCATCTGAAAGGACTTTCAGTATACCCGGTTTCACTGTAACCACCCCGCTATTTTTTATGATCATCCAGAAAATGATTATCTGGATCGGGATTGCTTCGTCAGTCGCCTCCGG
>CAZPCG010000021.1:0-13953 GCA_964584875.1 uncultured Spirochaetota bacterium | reverse complement strand
GTAGCCCGCTGTAATCCGCAATACTGAGCGAAAGGAGGGTAACTTCGTCGTACCCGCTGTTTCTCAGAGACTCACGTATGATGCCAATTATACATGATGCACTGCGTTCCCTGACGGGACGGTACGTGAAGCCTGCCTGGCAGAATCGGCAACCGTTCGTACAGCCCCTGCTCACCTCTACGGCGACACGGTCCTGGACTACTTTAATAAGTGGGACAAGGGGTTTTTCTGGAAAAGGTAGTTCATCCAAATCAGGCTCAACCCTCCGGCGCACTTTCTTATCGACGTTTGTGAAGCAATACCCACCCCGCAGGCTCGTTTCATAAAGCGACGGAACATAGGTAAAATCAAACTCATTCAGCGTCTGAAGTACTCTCTCCCTTGGAAGCTTCTTAACGCTGAGAAACCTGTGGAGCAACTCCAAAAGCGATCTCTCACCATCCCCGATGAGGAAAACATCGATAAAATCAGCCATCGGTTCAGGATTGTAAACCGCAGGTCCACCGGCGATAACAAGCGGATCCCGCCCGTCCCGCTCCCTTGAGAAGAGAGGAATTCCCCCGAGTTCGAGGATGGCTAAAATGTTTGTACACAAAAGCTCATAGCCAATGGAAAAACCGATAACGTCAAACAGGTTGAGCGGTGTAAATGTCTCAAGTGAGAAGAGAGGGATGTTATGCTCTCTCAGGAGCTTTTCAAAATCGGGCCATGGAGAGAAGACCCTCTCGCAGGAAAAATTGGGGACGCTGTTCACGCAGTGATATAGAATCCTCACGCCCACATTCGACATCCCTATTTCATATAGATCTGGATAGGATAGAACCATTCGAAGGTCGACGCTGTTCGGGTTCTTCCTCACCATGTTTATCTCGTTGCCTATGTAGCGGGCAGGTTTCTGGACATGGGGAAGAAGCTGGATAATTCTCTCATAAAGGGAACCACTCAATGGGAATATCTCCTCATTTCAATATTCATAAGCATGGCAACACCGATGAATGAGGTCAGGAGGAAGGACCCACCGTAGCTCAGAAAGGGGAGAGGAATACCGGTGATGGGCATGATGCCGATTGACATGCCGATGTTGACAATAATGTGGAAGGAGAACATCCCCGTAATCCCCGATGCAACGAGAAGGCTGAATCGCTCCCTTGCCCCATAGATGATCATGATGCACCTGTACAGGAACAGAGCGTAGAGGGCAATAAGTGTGAGGGAGCCAAGAAATCCCCATGCCTCCGCGAATATGGAGAAAATAAAATCCGTGCTCTTCTCAGGAAGGAATCCAAGCTGACTCTGCGTTCCGCCGAGCAGCCCCTTCCCGATAAATCCCCCGGCACCAACCGCAATCCTGGACTGTATGATGTTGTAGCCCGAACCAAAGGGATCTATGGTCGGCTTGAGAAAAACAATGAGACGCTCCTTCTGGTAGGGTTTCATGAACCTTCCAAGTGGAGCAGCGAGGATCAGCCCGGCAAAGAAGATGAGGAATATGTTCATGGCCTTGTACAGCAGGGTTCGCTTGGTGATCCTGTACAGCACGAACATGACGATGGAAAGCAGGCCGAACATCAGGGCAATGAGGAGAACAAGCCTCGTGTCATCGAGCAACTGGAGGAATGCAAGAGATTCGGAATGGGTCAATCTGCTGAAGGTAGTGATGAGGGGAATGGTCACAGCAATGGTAAAGATGATGAGCAGTGAAATGAGGTGTATGTACCTGATGCCAGCGAAGTACAGAATAACCAGACATACCGGTATGTATACGAGAGCGGTACCAAAATCAGGCTGGAGAAGTATGAGCCCTGCTGGAAACAGGCCGATGATTAAGGCGAGGAGCACGTACTTCAGGTTCTTCACCTCCTCCCCGATCCGATCAAGAAAACGGGCAAGCGCTATTATAACCGCAATCTTCACAAACTCAGAGGGCTGAAATCCAAAACTACCTACTATGGTGATCCAGCTCTTTGCCCCTCTTACCCTTTTCCCGACCGCAAGAGTCAATACCAGAAGGAGAACGCCGGCAATGTAGATGAAAAAGGCAAGTTCACCCATCTTATGGTAGTTGATGAAGAGTATGAGGATGAATAACGCAACCCCGGTTATTGCCCAGTAGAGCTGGCGGATGTGTACGCCTTCCTGTGCCCTCCCGCCTGCGCTGTAAATGGTGAGAATACCTATGCATGTGAGGATTATGAAGGATACAAGCAGGGCATAATCGATTTTCAGTGGTCCGGATAACCTTTTTTTCAACTCACTCTCCTTCAGCCTTCCTCCTTATTGAAGCCCTCTTGATCCATATGTTTTTCCGCGCTGTTTCAAGATCGCTGTTTGCAAAGTAAGCCTCGATAATCTCAGACACGATGGGGGCCGCCGTTTGGCTCCCTGCACCTCCATACTCTACTATTGCTGTCACCGAAATTACCCTATCCCTGTTATGATCATTGTAGGGTGCAAAAGCAGTATACAGTGAGTGTGTAAGCCCTCCTGCAACTTCTGTTGTGCTCGTTTTGGCCGCTACTTCTGTCGAGAGCACCGCTCCGCCCCACCTGGCGGTACCCTCGGTTGCTACCCCGTGCATCGCCTGAACGAGTAACTCGAAATGGGACTGTTCCATCCCTGCATCGACCAGCACTTCGGGAGATGCCCTGAAGAGCAGTTCACCATTCCTGGTCGATCTGATCTCCTCCAGGATGAAAGGCTTCATTAGAACACCGCGATTTGCTATCAGGTTAGTCAGCGCATTCAGCTGAAGAGGTGTAACGAGTATGAATCCCTGTCCGATGGATAGGTTGAGCGTATCACCATCGTACCAGATATCCCCCCTGCTTTGACGCTTCCACCCCACATCAGGTACGATGCCTTCCATCTCCCCTATCAGATCGACTCCCGTCTTCCTCCCCAGCCCGAGCTTCCTGGCATAGCTTGCGATGAGGTCGGGCCCCAGTACAAGGGAGGTCTGATAGAAATAGGAATCGCAGGACTCAACAACGGCTCTCCGGAGATTTACCCCCTTTCCATGATTTTTCCAGCAGGAGAAGAACCTGTTTCCAAGCTGATATCCCCCGCCGCAGGTATACTCCCGCTCAGGTGGGATTTTCCCGGAATCGAGTATTGCAAGAGCCACGACAAGTTTGAAAATCGATCCTGCAGGATACTGTGCCTGTATTACACGGTTGACGAAGGGCTTCCTCGTATCGAGGGTAAGCTTCTTGAACTCATCCCTGTTCCTCTGGGAAACAAAGAGGTTGGGATCGAAACTTGGGAATGAAACCATGGCAAGAATCTCACCTGTAGCGGGTTTTGATACAATCACAGCGCCCGTTCTTTCACCAAGGGCTTCCTCCACAAGCTTCTGCACCCTTTGATCAATCGTAAGGACGAGATTGTTTCCCGGAACAGGCTCCGCACCCTTATCGATAATTTCAGCCGTTACCTGGTTGGTCGCATCGACGATTCTCCGTACAAACCCATCCCTCCCCTTCAGCTCAGCATCATAGACCTTCTCAATACCGTACTTTCCAATGACGCTCTCGACGTTGTAACCCCTCCCGGCGAGCCTCAGGAACTCCTCCTCACTGATCATCCCCACATATCCCAGAACATGAGATAGCATATCCCCGTTGGGATATACCCTCAGGGGCATGCTCTTCCAGTAAACGCCCGGGAAATCCCTGTTGTGCTCTGCCAGGAATACGATGTCCGCGAAGGGGATGTCGGTTTTCAGAACATATGAACCATACTTCGTATAGTTTTGCTGGTTCATGGCTGCATGTATCTCATCCTTTGACACCTTGAGGAGAACCCCAAGCCTCTCAAACATCTCGGACCTCTCCTCACCACTCCTTGGAAGGTTCTGAGGCACAATGGTAACGGCAAATGACCTCCTGTTATGGGCAAGGATTGCCTGACCGGTTCGATCCAGAACGACACCCCTGATGGCGGGAAGGATGGAAAGCTGCTCCCTGTTCGCCTTCGCCCTCAGGGCATACTGGGGACCTTTTACTACCTGAAGCGAGAAGAGCACGGCAACTATAACGATGAAGGAGAGGATGGGAACCGCCGAGAATACATATACCCGCCGCTTGAACTCTGTGTTTTGATCCGATCGATCAGATCTCTGTACCATGCTAATGCACGACCTTCCCTTCAATTCTTGTTATAACAAAAAAGAAGGGTGGAGTCAAGAGGCTGTTCATAATGGCTTCGAGAAAAACTCTTCCCTGCGAGAAGTATCCGAAGTACCCGGCCTTCAGAAAGATAGCTCCGAGCATGCTTAAAAGAAGAGCTTTCGCAAGAGTAACAAAGAAGAGGAGAATAATGGAAAAGAGTATGCTGCTTCCGTAGATCTTGCCTTCGAGCATACCGACGCCGTATCCGAGCACAGTATAGGTAAAAGCGGAGATGCCCAGAAGCCCCCCGCTCAGTATATCGAGGGTAAGTCCAACAAAGAAACCGAGAATCTGTCCCGGCATTGGCCCGCGGAGAAAGGCTGCTATTGAGAGAACGATGAGGATGAAATCGGGACCCACGCCGTTAACGCTGATATGGGAGTACAGGTCCGTTGATTGGAAGAAGATAAATGCGGCGAACAGGAGGATGAACAGTAGGTACCTTTTCACTCTCTACTCCACCCCTAATAAAACCCTGCTGTAGTCTTCAGTGACGGCTTTCCTGATGATGTACACTTCCTCCAGCCTTCCGAAATCAACCTTTGGCTTCACCATGGCTTCCTGAAAAATGCCGTAGCTCTTTTTCGAAACAGAGACGACCTCCCCGATAAATATACCTTTCGGAAAAACTCCACCCATTCCAGAGGTTACCACCGGGTCGCCATACTGAATATCCGCTCTCCGGTCGATATATTGTAATAGGCAGTACTCGGAGAGTGGACTTTGCCCCTGCAGTATCCCTGAAAAACGGGATTTCTGCAGCATTGCTCCTATATAGCTCGACTGCTCAATCAGGGGCTGAATCCTTGAGGAAAATCTCTGGACATCCACCACCTTCCCAACAACGCACTTTGTCCCATTCTGGTAAGCAACTACCGGCATCCATTTCCTTACACCACTGGTGCTTCCCCTGTTCACAACGATTGTTTTGTAGAAATCCTGCGGAGATTTGGCAATGACCTCTGCAATGACCGTTTCATATTCGAGTTTTGACTGTATGCCTATCAGGCTTCGCAGTCTCTCGTTTTCCCTCTTGATCTCCTCAAACTCATACTGCGTCCTCTCATACCGCTCGAGGAGCATGTGGGCATAGGCCAGTTCCTCCTTTAACTGCCTGTTCTGTTTAATGCTTGCAAAAAAATCTTTGACTCCGGTGATTGATCTTACACCCACGAAATGGAAGGGATAGAGGATGCCGTACGCAATTGACCTGAATTCAAGTGTAAACTTTGTCTGAGAAACGCTCATCAAAACGAAAGAGATGAACAGAAGTATGAGGAAGATAAGTATACTTCTGTTGCGAACGAATCGTGCCTGGTTCATGCCACCCCGTCGACAGTGTGATATTTCACCTCAACTCTTTCATGTACCTCAGCTCTTCCAGGAATTTGCCCGCACCGAGCACAACGCATGTCAGTGGATTCTCTGCAAGGATCACGGGAACCCCCGTCTCCTTGCTTATCAGTTTCGGAAACCCTCTTAAAAGTGAACCGCCACCGGTCATTACTATACCCCGCTCCACGATGTCCGCTGCAAGCTCGGGCGGCGTCTGATCGAGCGTCTTTTTTATCTCTTCGAGGATGAGGTTCGTCGGCTCCTGGAGCGATTCCCTTATCTCAACAGAATCGACCGTCAGTATTCTTGGAAGCCCAGAAATCGAATCCCTGCCCCTGATCTCAACTGACTGCACTTCTTTCTCAGGATAAACATTCCCGATGGTTATCTTCACCTCCTCTGCCGTGCTTTCACCGATAACGAGGTTATGTATCTTTTTCATATGGTTGATTATTGCCTCGTCGAACTCGTCACCACCAACCCTGATCGCGTTGGTTATCACCATGCCCCCGAGGGAGATGACCGATATCTCAGAGGTCCCGCCACCAACGTCGATGATCATGTGCCCGGCAGGCTCCTGTATGGGGATATTCGCTCCAATCGCAGCGGCTAATGATTCTTCAATGAGGAATATCTCACGGGCACCCGCCTGCTCAGCCGACTCCCTCACCGCCCTCTTTTCAACCTCGGTAATGCACGTAGGGATGCCAATTACGACCCTTGGCTTTACAAGCGCTTTTCGGTTATGGACCTTCTGGAAGAAATACTTGATCATCTTCTCGACTGTTTCGAAGTCTGAAATAACGCCATCCTTCATGGGCCGGATCGCAATGATTTCACCCGGCGTTCGGCCGAGCATGCGTTTCGCCTCCTGGCCAACGGCCAGAACCTTCTTCGTTGCATTGTGCATTGCAACGACGGAAGGCTCACAAAGGACTATCCCCCGGCCCCTAACGAAGACGAGGGTGGTCGATGTTCCGAGGTCGATCCCGATATCATTTGAGAATGCACCGTACAGTTTGCTAAAAATCATAGAAATCTCCTGAGTGGAAATATAACAACATTCAGTACAGCTTTTCTATAGCTCCAATGTGTTTAGGATCGATTTTGAGGGCTGTGCGCCATTGTTTTCTCGCTGATATCAGGTTTCCTTCCCGCTCGTAGACGTTTCCGAGCCAGTAATGAGCAAAGGCCGAATTTTGATTTATTTTCAGCAGGGCCTCTATGTTTTTCTTAACGTCATCAAACCGCTCCTCCTGAAAATCTATCCACACGTTGGCAGCATACGCCTCTTCAATTATGGCATCGTCCTCCGAGTTAACAATGAGGTAGCGCAATTCCCCCAAAGCGCTCTCATACATGCCCTTATCCTTGTAAGCATGGGCAAGATACAGGCGAACGACATCCTTTGGGGATTCCTGCTTTGCCTTCTCAAGATGGGTAACGGCATCATCGAATGCACCGAGCTTGTAGTAGCAGTAACCGAGTATCTCAAATACCGCTCTGTCGTTGTAACCTGTGTCAAGAGCCTTCTTCAAGTACTCGACGGCAAGCTCGTAATAGGACAGCCCTTTCTTAAAGTATGACATTCCAAGAACGTAGTATGATTTTGTAAGTACCTCATCGAAACGGGAGAGCACTATCCCCTTCCTCAGGTAAAGAATCGTTTTGTCGATCGATTCTTCTTTCTCTTTTTCCGTCAAACTGCCTGAGATATAGTAGTAGGATTCACCGAGATAGCGGAGGAGACGGGCGTTGTATGGCCTTTTCTCAAGATATGGCAATCCTTCATGGATTGCGATATTGTAGTTTCCAGACTCAAGACTTTTTTCAAGAAAGCCGTAGTCGTTGAACCACACGCGGTACAGTGCTATGAGGTTTGTGTAGAGGGTATAAAAATCAACGAAAAAAACTGAGTAGAATATCCCCCCTCCGATGCAGAGGAGGAGAAAGAGGGAGAAGAATAGCTTTCTTTTCCTCCTCCTCGGCTTATAGTGGTAGCGGGCATAACGAAACTGATTCATGGTATCAGATAATTGCGTGGAAAATGTACTGGAATTCGATCGGTCTTTCAGAGATCTTCAGTATATCCCTCTTTTTTTTCACCCTCTTGCGCTTCATGACGAGGAAAGGTTTTTGAAAGTGGTGCTTTTCTATTGAAGACAGGAAAATTTTCTTCCTGATATCGCCATTGCATACCAGGATATACTTGGACGTTAGCAGGAGCTTCCCCTCCACAACAGGGGCAAGCTCTTCCTGGATGATGGTCAGCTCTGCCGGGTCTGCGGGAGAATCCAGAGCATACAGGGTACCGAAACCGTGGTAGTGGACGAGGTCTCTTACACTCAATCCGGGAACCGGCTCATCTACGTGTAAAACTGGAATGTAACTCTCTATGCTTGTTCCGCTTTCTGCAACAACAGCCTGCTGGCCGGCCGTCTCGCCTGCCACACCTTTGCCCCTTTCCACAGCCAAAAATTCCTTTTTTTTATGATAAAACGCCAGCACAGTAAAAAAAAGGAGGGTTCCCACCACCGCAAGTGATAGAAGTGCCAGAAACATTTTATCTCCACATCGAGAAGTAATATTATGTGCCGCACCGCTAAAAGTCAAACTATTTGTAGGATTGGAGGGATTTCACCTGGGGAAAAGCTCAACAGACAGAAAGATGTTTTTAAATGCGGATGTTTTGCTTATGGCTTACAGCTTCAAAGCTCCGATCTTACGAATAGCGCCCGGGCTGAAACCCTTTCAAAGCCTTCTCTGTCCACGCAGAAGGCCTCGGTTTGGATCTTTTTCCCATGTATTTCTGTGACCTTCCCCCAAAAGGTCATTTCTTCTTCCACAAACACAGGTTTTTTAAACCGTACCTCAAACCTCGCAGTCACCGCAGGGATATTCTTCTGCAGACATGCCTTGGCCATCACCTCATCGAGGAGCATTGAGAGGAAACCACCGTGAACAACCTGCGAGAAACCCTGCATGTACTTCTTAAACATGCAGGTGGTGTACACCTCATCCCGCTGCGTATCGTAGAGAAAGTCAAGTCTCATTCCATCCAGGTTTGCCTTACCGCAGACATAACAGCCTTCATAATCAGAATCGTAATCGATCTTCAAACCCTGACCCCTGTCTAACCAGCACGCACTCGATTCCTGACGGATACGGAAACGTCCGCAAACCCTGAGCGGCTCAGAACAAACCCCAGATAATGCCGCTGATCTCCCTGAAGAATGGAACCATCACGAGTGAAATTACACACATGAGCTTTATCAATATGTTTATCGAGGGACCGACCGTGTCCTTCATGGGGTCTCCAACCGTGTCACCAACCACCGCAGCCTTGTGAGCGTCAGACCCCTTCCCACCGACATTCCCCTCCTCGATGAACTTCTTTGCATTGTCCATACCGCCCCCTGAGTTTGCGTACTGAATACCGATGATTATCCCGGTGACGATTGCCCCGACGAGCATGCCCGCAAGCGTCACGGGACCGAAGAACACACCAATAACAAGCGGCCCCAGGATCGCTATCGCACCCGGGACCATCATCCCCTTCAACGCACTCTTCGTTGCTATATCAACACAGCGCGCTGAATCGGGCTCAGCCTTCCCCTCCATAAGACCCTTGATCTCCCTGAACTGCCTCCTAACCTCCTCAACCATGTGGAAGGCTTCCTTCTGCGTAGCTTCGAAGAGGAGGGAAGAGATGAGGAAGGGGAGCATACCGCCGATCAGTAGCCCCGTGATCACCCTGACCGAGGATAGGGCAAGGGCCGATTCTGCGATGCCTGTCGAAACGATGTAGGCAGCAAGCAGCCCAATAGCCGCATAGGCGGCAGAGCCGATCGCAAAGCCCTTCCCGATGGCTGCCGTTGTGTTCCCGACAGAATCGAGCCGATCGGTAATTCCCCTGACCGTCTCCGGCAGATCCGCCATCTCCGCGATCCCACCAGAATTATCTGCGATGGGGCCGTAGCTGTCAACAGACACAATCATTCCCGTGGTCACGAGCATTCCAAAGGATGCGATACCGATGCCGAGCATTCCGGCATTCGCATAGGCGATGATTATCGCAAAAGCGAGGGCGATAACGGGTAAAAACACGCTCTTCAGACCAAGAGATATTCCTCCTACTATGCCGATTGCAGGACCGGTCGCGCAGTTCTGCGCGAGCTTCTGGACAGGTTTATACTTCCCGGATGTGTAAAACTCACTGACAAAACCGATGATAATCCCTGAGATGACCCCCGCGATAAGGCTCCAGAGCAGTCCCCACTTTCCGTAGGGCTTATCCCCGAAGCTCATGCCCATCTGCGATATAATGGCTGCGGCAAACCCCATGGTGAGAATTGATGCAACATAGGTGCCTCCCAGCAGCGCTCCCTGTGGATTTTTGCGGCCCACGACCTTGACGAAAAGAACGCCGATTATCGAGGCAATTATGCCGGCAGCAGCAATTGAGAGGATGATCTGCACAATGCGCTTCACCATTGTAAGACTCTGCGCATCGAGGACTGTCATGCCAAATGCAACTGTAGAGGTCGCAAGGACCATGCTCGCAATGATCGACTCCACGTAAGACTCCAAAAGGTCGGAGCCCAGGCCCGCTATGTCACCGACATTATCGCCGACATTATCAGCAATGACAGCGGGATTTCTCGGATCATCCTCGGGGATGCCGGCCTCCACCTTCCCCACCAGGTCTGCGCCCATGTCCGCCCCCTTGGTGTATATGCCGCCTCCCGAACGTGCGAAGAGCGCAAAGAGGCTTGCCCCCATCGCGTAGCTGTTGATCGAAGTGAGCTTTTGCATGAAGGAAGCTGGATCGCTTTCGCCAAAAATATTATAGGCGAAGATGAGTAAGACGAGGCCGAGCAGGGATATGCCAACGACACTCAATCCCATGACAGCGCCACCCGAAATGGCAATGTTCAATGCTCCCTTCATCCCTGCGTTTTGAGCAGCGAAGGTGGTGCGGACATTTGCACGGGTCGCAATCGTCATACCGATATAGCCAGCTGCGCCTGACACAAAGGCTCCCCCGACAAAGGAGATCGCAGACCGGTACCCAAAGTACCGCCTTGCAATGAGCATCAGAACAGCGATAAGGGCAACGACGACGGCAATGTAGGTATACTCCCGTTTAAGAAAAGCCGCAGCGCCAAGCTGGATCTGACGTGCTATCCTTCTCATGACCTCTGTCCCCTGCTCTCTTGAAAGAATCGACCTGATGAGCAGGAGGACGGTGATGATGGCGAGAATGCTCGCACCAAGTCCAAAATAGAATCCAGGCATGTAATTCCCCCTTATCCCGCTGATCGAGCTTAAAGGATAACTATTTTTTTCCTGCGGCGTCAATGAAAAGCAATAATGTTCCATGAGGTAGGATTTTTGGGCGAGATTCCGAGATGGGGAGATTTTCGAATATCCCTCTCCCTCTATTTTAAATCATCCACCTGTACGCCTCCTTTCGGTTTCCCTTCGAAACCGTGATCTCTCCCCGCACGCTCCCCGCCTCGTACCGCATGGCTACCAGCTCCTGCTCAGCATCAGAATAGGCGGCTGTGAGCTCTGCGGCCCAATGAATCACCACATCGCCTCCGCCGCCCGGGAGAAGGGTCACCGGCCCTTTAACTTCCGAGGCTTCGACCAGGGTGTCCTCTTCGTTTCGCAGACCCACGAGGATTTTGTTTTCACGCTCATCCCTCCCCACGATGATCTTCTGACCGGAGAACCTGAAATGGCGCCCCACTTTTAAAAGCTCTATGTCTCTGAAGGTAACTGAGCGCTTGTGGTCAAAGAGGTCTATCAGACGCTTGGAGAAGTTCCGGTCGGTCAAGAGGCACCCGCCGGAGGGGCATGGGTAATCGGCGATACCGTAGTCCTTTGCAAGCGCCATCTGCGCCTTTCGGCTCCGGCCACGGATCGCAAGTAGCCTGTTCCTGTCAACAAGCCCCATCTTCTCTGCTTCCGTTTCCGGAAGGAGCTTCGCTGAGAGGGGACGCAGTATCTTACCTTCAAGTCCAGCCTCTCTCTCAATGACCTCAAGAGCCTGGAAGTGCTGGCTCATGGGGCGCTGGCCTACCACCTCGCCGGTGAATATGAAAGCGGCCTTTATCCTTCCTGCCAATTCTTTGGTCTTCCTGAGCATGTAAATCCTGCAGTCGATGCATGGGTTTACCGCCGAACCGTACCCGTGTTTGGGATGTCTCACGATCTCGAGGTAATCAACTCCCTTCCTCACCGTGTGTATCTCAAGCCCGAACCGTTTCGCAACCGCAGCGCTGTGGCAGGTGCCTCCCCTGTTGCACAGGCAGAAGGGGGACATAAAGTTTACCGCGACGACTTCTATCCCCTGATCGAGCATGATCCGCACGGCAAGTGTGGAATCAAGTCCGCCTGAAAGGAGGCCCACCGCTTTCATGTTTACCCTCGCTACTCTGTACAACCGATACATAATATCTTATTCATATTAAACCCAGTCCACTAAAAATGATATAATAGCTTTCCAGCTCTTCGAACTATGACTCTCAGATTCTTTCCGATCGAGAAATGTGATGGGTATTTAGGAGATCTCGTTATTAACCCTTGACATTTTAAAAAAATTAGTTACCATAATAATACCATAATGGTTCTATTATAGGGATAAAAATGCCAAACATCACTCTAAAAAATATTCCTGACGATCTGTATCAGAGCCTAAAACGAGCTGCTGAAATGCACCACCGTAGTATTAATAGCGAGATTATAGTATGCATTGAAAGCGCTATTCGGAGCAGAAAGATTACCCTGGAAACGGTATTGATGAGTGCAAGGAAATTGCGTGCGAAGACGGTTGGACATCCCATTACAGTACATCGGCTCAGATATGAAACAGAAAGTGCACTATATCCCCATCCTCAACCACGTACTCCTTCCCCTCGGAGCGGAGCCTCCCCTGTTCCCTCACCCTGTGCTCCGAGCCGGCTTCAAGCAGATCGCTGTACCCGTACACCTCAGCCCTGACGAAACCTCTTTCAAAATCCGTATGTATCTTTCCTGCAGCCTTCTGTGCGGTTGTGCCGCGGCATATGGTCCACGCCTGAAGCTGCGTAGTGGCGGTGTAGAAGGTTATCAGTCCAAGCAGCCTGTATGATGCCTCGATGAGCCTTTTCAAACCCGACTCACCAAGCCCCATGGCCTGTAGGTACTCCTCCTTCTCCGCTGGGGGAAGCTCCGCTATCTCCTCCTCAAGCTTGCCGGTAATGCTCAGGAAAGCGGATCGATGCTCCCGTGCGTATTCCGCAAGCCTCTTCACAGCCTCATTCTGCAATCTCTCTTCACCGATGTTTGCGCAGTACAGAACTGGCTTAAGGGTAATGAGCCCGAACTCCTTCAAAAGATGATGCTCTTCTGGGTGAAGTTCCAGGATGCTTAAAAGTTTCCCCTCGTTCAGAATGGCCAGGCAGCGCTGCATTACCTCAGACCTCGCTCCGGCTTCCCTGTCTCCTGCCTGCGCTGCCTTTCCCAGCTTTCCAGAGGCTCTCTCAAGTATCTCAAGGTCTGACAGCATAAGCTCGGTATTTACGATCTCAACGTCCCTCACAGGATCAACATCCCCGGTTACATGGGCGACATTCTCGCTGTGGAAGCATCGCACCACGTGCACCAGGGCATCAACCTCGCGGATATGGGCTAAGAACCTGTTACCTAGCCCCTCACCCTTCGAAGCACCTTTTACGAGGCCTGCGACATCGATAAACTCAATCCTTGTTGGGATAGGGTCAGGCTTTCCAAGCAGATCGGCGATCCTGTACAGCCTCTCGTCTGGCACGGGGACCACCCCTCTGTTCGGCTCAATGGTAGTAAAGGGATAACTTGCCATCGGTGCACCGGCAGCACAAATGGCGTTGAAAATGGTCGTTTTACCTACATTGGGAAGCCCGATGATCCCTGCATTAAAACCCATTGTTAAATCCGACCTTTTTGTTGCTTTTCAGGTGTAAATCAGCTTAGGTCTCGCCTTATTCGCTCGAACTCTTCCTTACTAATCTCACCGTGAGCATACCTCCGTTTCGCAATATCGAGCGGCGTCTCCTGCTGCCCGGCCCCTCCGCCGGATTTCTGCACAGTAATGATGATGTAGATGATGAGGGCAACGACCACTGCGATAAGAAACCAGATCAGCACAGCAGCACCTCCAAATTTCCTTTCTACCCCGCTATTCATTCGAGGTTGACAAAATTAATAATAGCAGGAAGAATGATGGGAGAGCAATGAATATTTAACAATAATTCATGGTTTGCAATTTTGTATACTGCTACCAAAACACAAAACACACTGCTACCGCAATTTTGTATACTGCTACCATAATAGCTACCATAATAGGAGGTGAGCATGCGTCCTACCATCGTCGTTCTCGGGTGCCTGGATACAAAGGGGGAGGAGTACGGGTTCATAAAGAAAC
>CAZPCG010000020.1:5494-14067 GCA_964584875.1 uncultured Spirochaetota bacterium | reverse complement strand
ATAAAGGGCCAGATAATAGATACCATTGAGTACATCGCAAAACACGATTACTGGCTCAGGGACCATAAACCGGAGTACAGGGTACCGTTCCCTCCAAAAGTGCCCTTGAATGTGCCGGTCGATGATGATTCCATTAAGACCATGGTTTCTTCCTACGAACAGGTGATGGGAAAGAAGCCAAATGTTTTGCCCTCTCCGTTTGTGGGGGATGTCAACTACATGTTCGAGAAAGGGATCAAGGGTGTGAACTGGGGCCCCGGAGATCTCAGCATGGGCATTCACGGGGCGAATGAATATGTCCCGGTTGACCAGGTGCTGAATGCTGCGAAGGTCTACGCAGCGTCAGCCGTAAACTGGTGCGGGGTTGCTGATTGATTCAGCAGCTATTTTACATACACTGCATGAATCAACCGATTTTTCTGTATGGACTGCATCAATCTGGTATTTATTTACGAGAACAAACAAGTAATGAGACTGTATCACCCGTTGGATATGCGGTTTTATGGAACATCACACATATCGGTAAAGAAATTAATAATAACGCGAAGTTTAAGTAATTAAAGCAATAAATATTTAAAACAACCTACCAGGAGCATGCTATGAGTGACAGTGCATCGATAAATGAGATCATCATCGAGACCAAGGTTGCGGAAAAGAGGGAGAGAGAAGGGTGGTTTAAGAGACACTACGTCTGGATTCTGGTACCCCTTCTCTTCTTTTTTGTCGTAGGGTCCTTCGAAGCGTTTCTCATCCTGACGAAAGTTCCAACCTACATCTTTCCGCTTCCAAGTCTTATATTCAAGGGTTTCGTGGAAGAGCTTGGGAGAACCATACTGCCTCACCTCTGGATAACTCTAAAAGAGGTATTGATTGGCTATGTGATTGGGGCAACAATCGGCATCATCATGGGAGCAATTGTTGATCAATCAAAACTGGTGGAGGCAATCATCACCCCCTATGTGCTCATACTGGTTACGACCCCCATGGTATCCCTTGTACCCCTTCTCATGCTGAAGTTTGGATTTGGCATCGTGACGAAGGTGATTGCAGTTTCACTCGCATCAGGTCCTGTTATCATGATGAATACCGTTGGAGGTTTGAGGAGGACAAGCCAGGTACGCCTTGAGCTTATGAAAACATTGCATGCGACGACCTGGCAGACCTTTGTTAAAGTGAAATTTCCGAGTGCCCTTCCATCAATTTCGACCGGGCTGATTGTTGGTGCAATATTTTCCATAATTACTGCTGTTGGTGCTGAATTCGTAGGAGGGGCTACAGGCCTCGGTAACAGAATTCTCTACTTCAGCCAGCTCATTCAAACCCCCAAAATTTATGCATGTATATTTACACTCTCTATCATGGGTATCTCCCTGTATATGCTTGTGTATACCATCACATCAAAACTAACGAGCTGGAGAGAATAATGATTGAAGCGATAAATGATGGTCCACACAGGGTAGCGACTGAAAATCACAAGAGTAAAATTCGTGTTAATAACATTGCAATGCAGTTTGATGACCTGCACGTCCTCGATGGGATCAGCTTCGGCGTTCAGGAAAATGAATTCCTGAGCATAGTTGGTCCAACCGGTTGTGGCAAGACGACGCTTGCGAAAATCATGGCGAATATCATCCGAGCAACGAGGGGAGAGGTATTCATCAATGGCTGTCTGATCGATGATTATTCGAATGTTATATCATTTGTCTTTCAGCAGGATGCAAACATGCCGTGGATGAACGTGTTGGACAATGTAATGTTGAGTCTTGAAATTGTTTACAAAAATACAATGCCCAAAACTCAGATGAAAAAGAAAGCGCTTGAGATGATCGATCTCGTTGGCCTGAAAGGGTTTGAAGGATATTACCCCATTCAACTTTCAGGCGGTATGAAGCAGAGGGTTGCAATAGCACGTGCTTTCTGTCTGGATTCTGAGATCCTCATCATGGATGAGCCCTTCGGCCAGATCGACGTACAAACAAGGTACTACATGGAGAATGAACTATTGAAGATATGGGAGAAATACAGGAGAACGGTAATTTTCATAACAAATCATGATGAAGAAGCCATTACCCTGTCGGATCGGGTAATTAAGTTAACAGATGCGCCGGCTCGAATACGGAAGGAAATAAAGATAGATATTCCGCGTCCAAGGGATATTCTTTCGCACGATTTTATGGAATATAGAAAAAACCTTTCCTCGGAGTGATAAAGTATGGAGGGAGCAGAACATATACGAATTCAGGAACGGTACAAAATATATTTTGAAAACTTTACGAAGAAATTTGGAGATCTTCTCGTATTGAACAACATCACCTTCGGGATAGATGATGGGGAATTCCTTGTCATTGTCGGACCCACAGGGTGCGGAAAAACCACACTGGTGAAGCTCCTCATAGGGCTTCTGGAGCCTACAATGGGAGATATTTATATAAATGGGAAAAATACCAGCCAGTATTCCATACAGGAAAACATCTCCGTTGTTTTCCAGGAGGACTCTCTGCTCCCATGGCGAAATGTAAAGAAAAATATTCAGGTTCCTCTGGAAGTAAAGAAAATGCCAAAGGAATATATTGAGAGAAAAGCAGGTGAAATGCTCAAGCTTCTTGGTCTTGAAGAGTACCGTAATTACATGCCTTCACAACTTTCCATAGGGATGAGACAGCGTGTCGCAATAGCCCGCTCTTATGTGATCGATCCAAGCATCATTATCATGGATGAACCTTTCGGTCATTTTGATGCAACGTCAAGGGAACATATAGAGAAGATGATCATCGATGTATGGCAGCGGACGAAGGCTACCATACTTTTCGTCACCCACAACATTGAAGAAGCTGTTTTTTTAGCAAGCAGAATCATAGTGCTTAGCCAGAAGCCAACAATTATCAAGGAGATTATTCCTGTAAAGCTGAGACATCACCGCAGCTTTACAGACCCTGAGTTTATCAGCATCAGGAAAAAAGTAACAGATCTCATAAAGTGGTGGTAGAGTAAAAATAATAGCTTGTAGCGCTTTGAGCCTTTTACATATATTACAGAAGTACAGGAAGGAGGTGAAGCAGAGCAACTGATTATGGAAAGTGGTTTTAAGGTTTTGCTTTAAGGATTTAAAGAATGTCAATTTTTAATCAAATGGGAGGAATTAAGGGTATGTGTGGAAAAAAATTGCTGATTTCGATGGTAATTGTTGTTGCGCTATTATGTGCTGGTGTACTGACTTTTGCGGGTGGTACAAAAGAGGCTGAAAAACCTGCAGGAGGTGCAGCGCCTGCGGAAAAAAAGGAACTGGTGAAAATGACTGTTATTTTCCCACGTTCACTGGAAGTTCTCGATGATTACTATATCAATGTGGCATGGGCGATGGGGTATTTCAAACAGGAAGGGCTTGATGTTCATGCAGAGGGGGCACTGGGGACTACCGATGCCTCCAAGCTTGTTGCTGAGAGTCAAGGTGAAGTGGCTCTTCCAGCACCACCGGTT
The DNA here is from genome assembly GCA_964584875.1 of uncultured Spirochaetota bacterium. Lineage (GTDB taxonomy): Bacteria > Spirochaetota > B62-G9 > B62-G9 > DRHN01 > CAZPCG01. The sequence continues at coordinate 10,590 of CAZPCG010000020.1, read as the reverse complement.
CTATTTACAGCCGTTGCCAATGGTCTTCCGATTATCGACGTCTTCCAGCAGGACCAGAACTACATTTTTGGCTTCGGAGTGAGACCGGACAGCGGTATCAACCATTTCAAGGACCTGAAAGGCAAGACAATCTCTGTTGGTGATGTGGGCTGGACTGTTCTGATTGACCCGCTGCTCAAATCTACAGTCGGGTTTACCACTGCCGACTGCAAAGTTGTATCAGCGGGGCCCGGGAGGGCTCAACTCGTGGCTGCGGGTAAGGCCGATGCAGTATTCACCTGGGAAAAGGAATACCAGCTATGGGATGCCCAGGGAATTCGTTTGAAGATCCTGAGGGGTTACGATTACGGATGCCGGTTCCCCGGGAACGGTCATGTATTCTCAAAGGAGTACATTAAAAAGTATCCTGACAGGGTAGCGAAATTTTCAAGGGCGTGGGCGAAAGGTATCTATTTCGGCACGGTTAATCCTGCCGCCGCAACAGAAATAACCCTTGAAAAGTATCCAATGCTCGGTGTTACCTTCGAAGATTCTCTGAAGGCAATTAAGGCCGGGGTCTGGGTTATGAACAGTGATATCACCGATAAATATGGATACGGCTACCACGAATTCCCCTACTGGCAGAAACTTCAGGATCTCCTTTATGAACAGGGGACAATACCGAAAAAGGTTCCACTGGAGCAGTGTATTACCAATGATTTCATCACGGAGATCAACAACTTCGACAGGAAAGCTGTGGAGCAGGACGCAAAGAACTACAAGTTAAAACCTGAAAATCTGGACAAACTGAAAAAGATGGGTTTAAATGAGTATGGATGGTAAAAGTACCGAGTGATATGGTTTCAACTGCACCTGATTCATAAATCAATGGTGGCCATGATATCAAAAAGGCAACTCCTGTTCGAAGCTTTGGAGTTGCCTTTATTTTAACATCCGTTAAATTCATTGCGTGAATTTTATAGAAGGTGGAAGAGCATGAAGGAGCATGGGCCCCTTTTTCTTGCGGTGGACTGCGGGACGGAATCGGTTCGTGGAGCGGTTTTCAACACCGAAGGGAAGCTGTTGCATTCAGAAGAAAAACAGTACAGAACCTGCTTTCCCCACCCGGGGTGGGCGGAGCAGAAACCCGATGACTGGTGGCAATCCTTTCTTGCCGTTGTAAGGAACATCGTTCAGAATTCTGGCATTGATCCCCGTTCCATCGTTTCTCTTGCCCTTGACACCACGAGCTGCACGGTTGTTCTCCTCGATGAACACTTCAATCCTCTCCGAAACGCACTTCTCTGGATGGATGTGCGCTCCTTCGAGCAGGCTGCGCGGATCGCCGAATCAGGAATGGATGCGCTGAAGTATAACGGCTATGGGAGCGTCTCAGCCGAGTGGATGCCCTGTAAGCTGTTATGGCTGAAGGAGAATGAAGGGGAGCTGTACTGCCAGGCTTCCCGCATCTGTGAATTCCAGGACTGGATGAACTACAAGCTGACGGGAGAGCTTGTCGGGAGCATTGATAATGTAACCATACGCTGGTACTACAATTCGAGGGAAGGGGGATGGCCTCTGGATTTTTATGAAAACATCGGCCTGGGGGATGCTGTTGAGAGGTTCCCTGAGCCTGTTCTCGGGCTCGGCACACCCATAGGCAGGTTGAAACCCGATGTTGCATCCCTTACCGGGCTTTCGGCACGGACTGTTGTTGTTCAGGGCGGGGCGGATGCCTACATTGGGGCGCTGGGATTGGGCGCGGTAAAGCCTGGAAGGCTCGCTTTCATCACCGGCTCGTCCCACCTGATCATCGGGCATACAGAGGAGGAGTTCCATAAAAAGGGCATCTTCGGCGCCTTCCCCGACGCAATCATGCCCGGTCTCTGGGTTGTGGAGGGGGCGCAGATATCGTCAGGTTCAGTGCTCAAATGGTTCAAGGACAATTTCATCAGCAGGGAGTATGAGGAGGGGGCAAAGAAGCAGGGGCTCTCCCTTTACGATTATCTCTCAGGCCTTGCCCGGAGCGTGAAGACAGGCTCTGAGGGTCTTATCCTGCTGAACTACTGGCAGGGTAACAGGAATCCTCTAACAGATTCTCAGGCCCGGGGGGTTATCTGGGGACTCTCATTGAAGCATACCCCCGTGCATATCTACAGGGCCATCATGGAGGCGGTGTGCTACGGTACCGAGCATATCATGAGATATTTCAAAGAAGCCGGATTTGTTCCTGAAGAGGTGTATGCGTGCGGTGGTGCGACCAGCAGTGATCTCTGGATGCAGATGCAAAGTGATGTCCTCGGCATACCCATCGTCCTCACCGAAGAGCCGAATGCGCCTCTTCTGGGGGATGCGATTTTGGCCTCCTGCGGTGCCGGTGTGTATAAAAACATTGAGGAGGCTGCATCGAGCATGGTGAAGGAGAGGAAAAGAATAGAGCCTGACCATGAAAAAACAGAGGAGTATAAATATTACGTTGACAAGTACATTGAAACCTACCCCCGCCTCAGAGACCTCATGCACGATATGCTGAGGCATGAAATGGACTCGTCATCCCGGTTTGGATGGTGAATATGAAGGTGAAGATAGTACACAATGCTTTTCGGGCATTCATTCTTACTACCATGGTATTGGTGAACCTTCCCTGCGCTGCCCGGGAGGGAGTTTCAGGCAACCTGGAGGACCTTGACATCTACTTTATGTCAAAGATGGGAGACTATTACGGACTGTATCGAAAGCATGGAAAATTGTTCCAGAACAGAATAAAAAATGCTGAAAAGTTATTCGACAGCGGGGATTTACTGGAAAGAAATCCGAACATGGCAAAGTACCAGATTAGCTTTGACATAAGCAGGGACGGCAGATACCTGGCCTACGGTGCGCTGAGCGAAAAGGGCTTCATGGACATCTATGTAGAAAATCTCAGAACTGGAAAGGTGTGGAACGTAACGAACGATAGCTGTACCGATTCTCACCCCGTATTCAGCAACAGCGGTGAATGGATAGCCTACCTGTTTCATGAGAGGGGGGACAGGCTGTATGACAACATCGCTCTTGTTTCCAGGGATGGATCGGTAAAAGAGATATTGACCTGTCATTTTGCAAGGGTTTCGTCTCTTTCATTTTCACCCGATGATCACCAGGTTCTCTTCGTAAAGTACTTCACAAGTCGCTCAAGCAGCGTTTCCCTGGCTGATATAAGGAGCGGGAAGGTGTATGATCTCACCACGGCTGACTGTGCCAACAAAGCTCCCCGGTTTAACGGGAGGGGGGATAAGATAGTGTATACTTCCGACTGGTACAAAAGCTTCGATGTGTGGATTATGAACAGCGACGGAACGGACAAGAGGGTGATCTACGAAAGTCCTGGAACCGAGCGTGAGCCCCAGTTTCTCAGGAATGATGAGAGGATAGTTTTTATTTCTGATTTCATGGCAGAACGGGGAGCTGTGGAAGGAGGTAATTGTGTTCTTTCAATCGAAGTGAGCGTTGGGGATGTGAGAAATTTGTTTCCTGTAAAGTACTTGCATAAACAGCTTATCTGCTCGGGGCTTAGGGTCCTCAATGATACGCATATCTATTTCCAGGGCAGAGAGGTTATGAAAAAACGAAAGACCTTCTATGCCATCTATGGTCTTGACATGGACAGGCATCTCATGTGGAGAATCGTCTCTGGTGCTTTCGATACCATGGATCCGATTATCACGGTTCCAGGAGCCATCCGGGATAAGCGCTAATATCAGGGAATAAATTCGGTCGACTCGAGAATAATAGGCGGCAAGCCTCCCAGCTCCAGGTGGTGAAGCCCTGGAGAGAAGGTGTATATTTTCTTGACTTCATAGAGAATTCTAATAATTTCAAAGATAGCACGATCTTTCTTAATTAAAGTTGCAGACCGGGAATGCGGAAAAGCCGCAGCGGTCCCGCCACTGTAGCCGGGGATGAAAGCAGCACAGTCCATTGCACTGTTTCCGGGGGGTAGATAGGCTGCAGAGCAGTGTGAAGATGCCCGTCGGGGAAATGGAGCATGTGCCCCTTTGAAACGGTGCGAGAAGGAGCTGTGAGTAAAGGGATCCGGAAGCCAGGATACGGGCTGTAACTTTGCAGCATCCTACGAGGGTTGGGCCCTGCTGCATTATCGTCGAGTAATGAACCCTTATCTTCACCCCGTTTGCTGAAGAGAGGGTTTTTTTTTGCCATTATCCTATTGAGAAAGTGCAAATTAATATGAGAAAAATTGTGGTTGGTGCTGTGGTGGTTTTTGCCCTCTTATCGGTCATTCCCTTGATGGCCTTTAGCGGCACGGGCATCGATTCATTCGGCAACAGCGTTACGCTCCCCGAAAGTGGCTTTCGAGTTGTATCACTTTCGCCGGGAGCAACAGAGACGCTTTACGCCATCGGGGTGCGTGATGAAATTGTTGGCATCTCGGATTTTTGTAATTACCCCCCTGCATTCGTTTCGACTAGGCCTGCAATGGGGGGGTATTCAACACCAAATATTGAAAAGATTCAGTCTGTGTCTCCCCATGTCGTGATTCTCACTACCGTTGTTCCCATCCACGTGAAGAATCAGTTTGATAGGCTCGGTATTCCTATCTTCGTGTCGGTGCCGAAGAGCTTTCACGATCTTTTGAGGGCAGTTGAGCAGTATGGCAGGTTGTTCAATCGGGAGCGGGAAGCCTTCGCCCTCATGCAAAACCTTGCGGCTGATGCGGGGGAGGTTGTGGAGGCAGTGAGAACGAGGAGCTTGAAGCCTGTCAGAACCTTCATTGAAATTTTTGATAATCCCCTCTACGCAGCAGGAAGGGATACGCTTCCAGGGGACATCGTTACGATGGCAGGCGGAGTTGTGGTCCCGGATACAGGAGATGAGTATCCGCGCCTAAGCGAAGAGAGTCTTTTAATATTGAATCCCCAAGCAATCATCCTCGGTCATAACACGGACCTCGAGCGCTTTTTTGAAACACGCAGGAATTTATCGGGCACAACTGCCCTGCGGAACAGGAAGATACTTGTTCCAGACCCGGATGAATTCCTGCGTCCCGGACCGAGGGTGGTTCATGCGCTGCGCCAGATCGCACAGTTTCTCCACCCAGAGGCTTTTCAGTGAAGCTT
>CAZPCG010000020.1:0-5484 GCA_964584875.1 uncultured Spirochaetota bacterium | reverse complement strand
GCTTTATTTAAAATATGTCCTGCTTGCTGCAATTGTGGTCGCAAGCTTTTTCATAAGCGCATCCCTCGGGTCAGTAACCATACCTTTTCGAGAAACAGTACGTGTCCTTTGCTCGGTTATCATCAGATCAAGCGCACTGAGCGTACCTGCAACCTATTCGAACATCATCCTGAACATAAGGATACCGAGGGTCTTTCTCGGGATGATCACGGGTGCATCCCTCGCTGTTTCCGGTCTTGTTTTCCAGGCTCTGCTCAAAAATCCCCTCGCCGACCCGTACACCCTCGGCATATCCGCAGGGGCGGCTTTCGGGGCAGGTCTTGCGGTGTTCCTCTCCCACGCCGTGCACGCAGGCATTAAAACGCTCCTTCCGGTTTTCGCGTTCATCGGGGCAGTTTCCACGATCTTCCTCGTATACTTCCTTGCCCGTACGAAGGGGAGGGTACAGATACTCACCATCATACTTTCCGGCGTGATTGTGAGCTACCTCTTCTCATCTGGCCTTGTTCTGGTTATGTCCCTCCTTGGAGACCGCTCTCATGAAGTCATATACTGGTTGATGGGGAGCCTTGCCGGCTACCACCACTATCTGGTGATTGCTGCGGCGGTGGTTTTCGCCCTCATGGTGTTTGTCTTCGCATTTTACCGCGATCTTGATCTCATCTCCCTTGGGGATGATCGTGCAATGAGCCTCGGTGTGAACACCGACCTTGTACGTCTCCTGCTATTCTCTGTGACGTCTGTCATGACTGCGATAGCTGTGTCGATGACGGGTACTATAGGCTTTGTGGGCCTTATAATCCCTCACTCCATGAGGTTTTTGTTCGGACCGCGTCACAGGATGCTCATTCCAGCAAGCATCGTTGCAGGAGCTTCCTTTCTGCCGCTCTCTGACACCCTTGGTAGAACCCTTCCTGCCATGCTGTTTGCAAGCGGGATTGAAGTGCCCGTAGGTGTAATAACATCACTGTTCGGATCACCTTTTTTCATTTTTCTCCTCATCAGGGGTAAGAGGAGGTCATGGTTTTGAGGATGCCCGGGTGAAGAAGGCTATTGAAGCACGCGACCTCTCAGTGAGCTATAATGGAAATCAGGTATTGAGAAATTTCTCAATAACCATCCAGGAGGGGGATTTCATCTCCATACTGGGTCCCAACGGAGCTGGAAAAACAACGCTCATGAAGGCGCTCACCGGTGTGATAAAGGATGCCAGAGGGGAGGTTTTGCTCTTTGGAAAGCCGTTACACGCCTACAGGAGGCGAGAGTTTGCCCGCTACGTTTCCTTTTTGCCTCAGGACCCGCAGGTTTCCCTTCCCTTTCTTGTGAAGGATATTATAATGATGGGCAGATTCCCCTATCTTAGGCGATTCGAGATGGAGCGTCCACATGACAATGAGGTTGTGGAATATGCCATGAGGCTCATGGGAATTGCGCACCTTGCGAAGAGACATCTGACAGAATTGTCAGGCGGTGAGGTGAGGAGGGTTTTTATAGCTCAGGCAGTGGCGCAGGAATCGCAAATTCTCTTTCTCGATGAACCAACAGCAAATCTGGACATAAATTATCAGAATGAGATTTTCAGGATGCTAAAGAAATTCAACGAGAGAATGAAAAAGACGGTCGTCCTCATAACCCATGACATAAATCATGCAGCCCGGTTTGCCAGGACGGTTGTTCTCCTGAAAGATGGGTCGATTGTGAAAGAGGGGAGGGCTGGTGAAGTAATCACCAGTGAGACCATTCGCTCGGTGTTTAAAACCGATGCCTGGATCGAGTACGACAGGGAGGGACGGCCCTACATCCTTTTTTAAAAAGATTCGATGGATGAAATGCGTCTGTGATTAAGGAGATACGAGCATGAATGAAATAAGGACTGAGAGGATTTCCGATAGGGATGTGAAGGAGCGGGGGATAGACCGGTGGGATATATGGGAGAAGGACCCCTCCGAGTTTGACTGGGCCTACACGAATGAGGAACACTGCTTCATCATTGAGGGGAAGGCTACCATCACCACTGAGGATGGGTCAGTCGAGATAAAGAAGGGAGATTATGTCGTTTTTCCCGTCGGTTTGAGGTGCAGGTGGAAGATAACTGAGGGCATAAAAAAGCACTACGATTTCAAATAAGGCCCGTCAAACGTTTACATTTTCTGGAAAATAAATCACTGTCACTTATGTACTGCTTTTTCACGGGATTGCTTCGGCTTCGCCTCGCAATGACGTTTTACTTATTGCGTTTGTATTAGTTACAGAGGGTTTCAGTAATTTTCAACATAAAGCTCAAAGTAAGCCTGTGGATGAAGGCAGGTCGGGCATTTCTTCGGAGGCTCAGTTCCTTCATGCACGCGGCCGCAGTTTGAGCACTTCCACAGAACAGACTTTTCCCTCTTGAAAACCCTTCCTTCCTCGATGTTCTTGATGAGCTTTAAGTACCTCCTCTCATGCCACACTTCCACTTCGGCCACCCTCCGGAAGAGGCTTGCGACTTCTTTAAAGCCTTCCTGCTCGGCTATATCGCCGAATTCGGGATACAGTTTTGTATGCTCGAAGCGCTCCCCCGCTGCGCCAGCCTTCAGATTACCGGGTGTTGTTCCGATTATTCCTGCAGGATAGCCTGCCGTGATTTCAACATCTCCTCCCTCGAGAAAGGAGAAAAACCTCTTCGCATGTTCTTTCTCATTCTCTGCCGTTTCAAGGAATATGTTGGCTATCTGAACATATCCCTCCTCCTTTGCCTTTGAAGCGAAGAAGGTGTACCTGTTTCGGGCCTGTGACTCCCCTGCGAAAGCCGCAAGTAGATTTTTTTCCGTTTTCGAACCTTTCAATTTTTTCAAGCTCCTCCTCCTTGTAAAAGAAGTTATGGTGATTGTTCAGTTTTTTAAAAGACAGTTCCTGCAGGTACCCCTCAGGTAGAGATGTCTCTCAATAATTTTATGTCCATCGACATACTCTTCCTTTAAGTGAGGGTGGTTCAGAGGGATATCGTAAATGCAAGCACAGCATTTGCATTTAAAATGAGCATGCGGGCTGAGGGTTGATTCGTATCGCACCTCGTTCTCATCTATTGTCAATCCCAGGACAATTCCCCTCTTCTGGAAGAGATTCAGCGTATTGTATATTGTGGTCTTCGAGAGTGTTGGAATTTCCTTTATGAGCTTATTGTAGATCATCTCTACTGTGGGATGGCAGCGGCTGTTAACGAGATACTCGTATATTTTCAGCCTCTGGTAAGAAGGATTGATTCCAATTCCCGTAAGATAGTTTTTGATTTCATTGATAGGCATTCTTTCTTCATTCATGGTAAGGGGTGCGCCCTCATTCCAGGGGTAAGTTAAGTTATCTTTATATTGTTTAAATCAAAGAAAAAGCGGGCAGTTTAATGTCTTACCCGGGACATAATTGCATGCGAGCAGTTTTGTGTCATGCTCAGGACACACTACGACAACCCTCTTTGCAGTGTGCAACGGGTCTCAGCATGAATTTCTTCATGGTGACCTCCTTATGGGATTTATTGTCTGAAAAGATCATCCTTCCCTTTTGAGTGAGGATGATCGGTGATACACGCCATCATCAGACTGATATGACCTCCACAATCTCAGGAACTTCTTTTTTCAATAATCTCTCGATACCCATTTTCAAGGTCATCTGGCTCATCGGGCAGCTCCCGCAGGCCCCCTTCAATTTTACCTTTATCACACCATTCTCACCCACTTCAACAAGTTCAACATCACCTCCATCGGCCTGGAGTGATGGCTTGATCTTATTGAGGACGGTCTCTATTTTTTCTCTCATCTCCAAAACTCCTTACCCCTTTGGGTATTTTCTTATAAAATAACAGGTTCCTGGGAAAATATGAAGCAATTATAAATAAGGATGAAGGTAATACATTTTTGTAATCATTACAACCAGAATATATCATTTTTATTTTTAAATTTCAAGTCTTTTCAGTATAATAATTACAGAAAATTTGTTTTTTTCCCTTAATATTAAAACAGATGAATGAGAAGAATTAATAAATAGTTTGCAGGTGGAGGATATACGGTAATGGGCGTATTTGATCTCATGGAAAAAAGAAGGGCATACAGATCCCTCGAGCCGGTTGAAATAACCGAGGATGCTATTCAGAAGCTTGCCCGGAGTGCAAGGATTGCACCATCCTGCTTCAACAATCAACCGTGGCGCTACGTCTTTGTGTACGGTAGAGAGAAGCTCGATGAGCTATTCTCTTCCCTTGCCAGGGCGAATGAATGGGCAAAGGCTTCATCACTGGTTGTGGTCGTTTTCAGCAGGGAAGATTACGACTGTCAGATAAAGGGAAGGGATTATTACCTCTTCGATACGGGCATGGCAACGGCATTCCTCATCCTAAGGGCCACTGAACTGGGTCTGGTTGCCCACCCTATTGCAGGTTATAATGAAGAGAGGGTGAAGGAAGTGCTGGGCATTCCAGATGGGATGAGGGTTATAACCCTCGTGATGATCGGCAGGCATGCCGGTGTAATAAGCCCTGTTCTCACAGAGAAACAGGTTGCAAGTGAGAAGAAAAGGCCTGAACGTCTGCCTGTTGATGAATTTGTATTCAGGAACAGTTACATTTGATTTTATCCGTCAGTATTCAGAGAGAATCGAATGATTGCGTGCAACGTTCGGATTCGAGGAGTATGGATTCGTGTATGCATGCCTTGATTAAAACGATACTTCAAACCAGTAAGATCTCATGTTCAAGGCAGAGATGAGATTTCACTCCTCTTCAGGATAAAAGGCGTCCTTACCTGCACCACACTCAGGGCAAACCCAATCGTCAGGAAGGTTTTCAAACTCCGTCCCTGATTCGATGCCACTGTCGGGATCGCCAATCTCGGGGTCGTAAACATAGCCACATACCTCGCACACATACCTTTCCATCCATTACTCCTCCTTTGCAAATAATATTTTCAGCCTTCTTGTCTTGCACTGCAGGGTTTCGTCATGGAAGCCTCAATTCTCTATCATCTGCAGCAGAACTTATGCGATCTACGGCTCCTCTCTGTAAACCTGCTTTAATGTAATATATAAGCTATAAAGGGGCTACCTGAAGTTCAATTACTGGAAGAGTAGCGCTACTCTTCTGACGGCTTAATCTCAAGAGTTTCAGCAAGCTCTTTTGGCTCGAGGCGGAAAGCAAATCCTTTGCCTTCGTAGAAGCCATGAGAGCCGATCATGTGGATGTGCAGATCGGTGAAGGTGATTTCTCTATTCCTGGCAAGGTTTCTTACTGTGATATTCGTTTTCGGGAACACCCCCGGATCACCAAAGGGACAGGGGAGCTTTCCCCTGACTGAATCGACGCGGACTTCGAAGTGAGGCGCAACGCTGATAAACTCGCCCAACCCGCGCATTCCTGCATCCCGAAGTTCAAGCATCCTTTCCGCTATCAGGCTGTGGGTTATATTCATCCGCTTTACCTCAGCATCATCATCGATGAGCATATCGACCAGGTTTCTT
>CAZPCG010000019.1:12956-14196 GCA_964584875.1 uncultured Spirochaetota bacterium | reverse complement strand
AATTTCTCAAACTCTCCTTTTCATTTTAAAGGATCTGTCCATCGACCGTTTCCTTCACCTGATCTGGATCCTCCACATACGCGGTGGTTAGGAGCACGTCCCCCCACTTCATCCTGTATCGAACGTACCCCTTATCGCCCTTAACCGGATTGATGTCAACCGCAGAGACCCTGATCCCCTGACAGGCAGGACAGCAACGCTCCCGCACTCTCTATCACAGACACTGCGCCTGTAATAATGACGACATTCCCGCTAAGACCTTTCATGAGGGGTCTCCTCAATCGCCCATATCCGTCTAAATCCAATGAATATTTACGTGCAGTTCCGCTCTCTATAGACATTGCACATCTACTGAAACCAATGATTCCACATGAAGGAGTAGTCAGACTGAAATGCCCGGAAGCTCCTAATAATAGAAGAGGATCCTTTCTCTCTTTTTCGTTACTATCTTAGGGGTTGGATGTCCTCAAGAAGACGTGTGAGTGAGGTCGCACGGATTTTTTTTCCCATTGGAAAAGTTGTTTCTCCCGCATGGATAACATCTATGGAGCGAAGCTTGAGGTCCGATAACGCATGCACCATTGAAGGCGTTACTTTCGGAGAGGTGGTTCGCTTTATTTCAAACCCCATCCGTATATTTCCTCTGACAACCAGAAGGTCCAGTTCAGCCCCTCCATGGGTAGCCCAGAAGAAGCATTCGCCGGTTTCGACTCCCAGTTGGCGAATAACCTGTTCCAGAACGAAACCCTCCCAGGATGCTCCGACTTTCGGGTGTGCTTCCAGGTCTGAAAAGGTTTTAAGGCCAAGCAGGGTATGCAGCAGGCCGCTGTCTGCTATGAAGATCTTGGGTGCTTTAACCTGACGTTTCGATATGTTCTCATGCCATGGCGAAAGCTGGCGGATTACGAGCGCGGAGGTGAGCAGGTCAAGGTAGTTGCGTACAGTGGTGTCGGCAACACCGAAAGAGCGTGCGAATTCCGAAGCATTCCAGATTTGGCCGTGATAGTGTGCAAGCATCGTCCAGAAGCGGCGCAGGGTCGTTGAGCGAATTGTGATGCCGAGCTATGGAAGATCTCTTTCCAGGAAAGTTCGTATGAATCCTCGGCGCCACTCATCGCTTTCAGCGTGAGTGCGAGCCAGAAATGACCGCGGAAGCCCTCCCCGCAGCCACAGTTGCAGGACATTACCAATCTCCCTTTCACGTACAATTAGCATGAAAAAATTTTACTTTGAAAATTCA
>CAZPCG010000019.1:0-12946 GCA_964584875.1 uncultured Spirochaetota bacterium | reverse complement strand
CGAAATAACAAGATAAATTAATAATGAAAAATCATCGAAGAAAAACCTTACCGGGGTGAAAACCTTTACCACACACAGGGTCATGGAGAGAGGCCTCCCTGCTGTGCGGCCCTGCTGTATGTAGCTCTTGACCCCAGGTTGAGGCTGTTAATATAGCTCACGAAATCCAGCTCCTCACCCCCCTCTTTAAAGGTGACAGTGATTGGATATCTGCCGTACCTGTATGCGGCGTCGAAGGCGGCCACGATGTTCTCAGGAGAAGTGTCTGGCTGTATGTTTATGCTTGCGGCAAAGACAAATCCTCCACCTGGTGCGTATTCTTTAAGGAGCCTCCTCACCCCTTCCTCAATCTCCTCCTTCGTGCCCAGGGGCAGCAACTGCTGGATATCGAAACCGCCGAGGAACGCTATCTTCCCTCCAAACTCCCTCTTCAGGCGCCACGGCTCCATGTTCCTCGCCAGAGGCTGTACCGGGTTGAGAACCTGAACCCCGATCTCAATGAGATCAGGTATAAGCGGGAATATCGCCCCGTCGCTGTGGAGTATGATCTTCGCCTCCGGGCGTATGTATTTTCTTATGTTCTTTATTATCTCTGCCTGGTAGGGCGGGCGCATTGGCGTACAGCGCATGCATGTCAGAATGAAGCCTTTCCAGTACCCTGTCATCGGGAGATGCAACGATGTTCCCAACCGGCCCTATCTTCGGGGTCGCACCGGTAATGCCCAGGTATTCGTAGAGCTGGGAGCAGACCCTCGCATCCGGAGGGCACTCCTCTATGGTCGATGCACTGTGCCCGCCGAAACATATGGGGACCCTGTCAGGCTCCTGGAAGTTGAGAGCCCTGTACACCCTTTCCCTTGACGTCATTTTATTCTCCTTACAGTCGCCTGGTTTATAAGAAAATCAGCAATCATACACAAAACTAATTATAACCGTTCCTTTTTATATAATATGTTTTATACTTCCCGCGGCTACGAAGCCGGCGGTTTTCCTGTAGCAGTTTAGAGGTTTCTCCGGATGGTAACCGTTTTGTCCTGGGCTTTGAAAAAGAACAGACCGAAAATCTACAATCGCAAATCCAGCTCCCCGCAACAGGGTCTCAACATCCCTTTTGGTATAGAAGCGGGCCTCCTTGTATATGGGGTGTCCTTCCTTACCTTTTCTGGCGTAGAATTTTCCACATGGACTCTCTTTAAGTATTAACCCCAGCACCACACCACCCCCATCCTTCAGTACTCTCCATGCTTCCTTCAGCACGCTGAGAGGATCATCAACAAAACATAAGGTGAAGGCAATCAATACCCCTCCGAACGTTCCCTCAGCAAAGGGGAGCCTCTCCCCAGAAGCTTCCTTAGTCCTGATCCCTCTTGATTCTGCCTTCAGGAGGAGAGTCCGGGCCGGATCCACCCCATACTCTATACCCAAAGCCTTGGCGAAACGCCCCGAACCGACCCCTATCTCAAGATAGGGTCTGTCATATCTGTGAAGAAGGGGCCTGAGGCAATCTACCTCCATGGAAAAGATGGTGGCTCCAGGTTCGGTATCGTACCATGCATCATATTCGTCGGCAAATGCATCAAAGATTTTGTATGGCATGCCCGGATGCACCCATGGGAATTAGCCAGCATACAACTTTAAGAAACCAACAGTAAGTCCTGTTAAAAGCACAGCGAGGGGAATCAGGCTGAGTATCACCTGTTTCCTTTCCTCAAACATCGATTTACCGATCCGGTAGCCACTTTTGATAGAGAAATGCAGTCCAGTGACCAGCAACACTATCTGAACAACCGGTACATACTCAGGGTAAAATTGCTTCCAGGGAAAACCTGCCGTTCCAAACAAGTTCCACCCCCAGCCGAAGGGATCTGAAATGACAGTAATGATGTAGGAACCGTTTACCATGACCAGAGGTATGCTGAAGGCGGCCCACATGAACAGCCCCAGTGGAACCAGTGTGTAAGAATATTTTATGAACAGCTGTTTCAAAGGGATACTCTTTGCCTTAACCAACCGTTTTGAGAGCGCCACAAAGCCCAGATATATTGCAGGAAACAGTGCCAGGGCAGCAAACGCAACAAACCCGGCGTAAATCAAAAATCCACCCCAGTCACTCACTTTAGAGACATTCGCCAGGTCTTTTACCCATCCCCATGGACCCATAAAAACAACTGAATACACAAAGGCCAACGATAGCATAACAAAGGCCTTCCATGATTCGTCATAGCCTTTGATCTGGATATCGCCTGTAAAGGGCCGGGCGAAAAGAGCAACATTATCATTCGGGCAGCTTCTAAGGCACTCCATACACATGCCACAGTGATTGTTTCTGTCCAATCCTCCCATGTATACACCCCAGGGACACGCCCAGCCCAGCTCATTTCCACGGATACAAGCCTTGGAGTTGCATTTCCTGCAAACATCTTTATCCATAGAACGGAGTTCAACCATCGATGTCATGGAATACAGGCTGAGGAACCCGCCAATGGGACAGAGATACCTGCAGAACACCCGCAGCCTGAAAAGCAGAGCGAAAAATACGGCAGCAATAATAAGCGTACTCAACACGATTGCGCTGACAAAAGGGCGGGTAACCAGAATTGCACTGAAAGTCGCAAGCGTGAGAAAGCCGATATTTTGCAACCAGATGGTGTTGAACTTCGAGGGCCATTCCCCGTTTTTACCGGAGAGATTGTTATGAAGCCCGGCTGTTTTTCCTGGCCGCACACCGATCAAGGCCCGCCGCTGCAGCCAGTCTCCGAAAAACGGTAATGGGCATATCGCACACCAGAGTCTTGAGCCGAACGGTAACAGCACTGCAATCAACAAAACCCACCAGAGGATCCAAACAAACACGATGATCAAGTTTCGATTTCCCACAGGCGTGCCGAAGATACCCGTCAGGATAAAAAGATAAAACAAGAACAGGTTGAATATCATAATTGAAAACTGGAGACCCCGCCATTTCACCGCCCTTTTAAGCCATGGCAATTTCAGAAACAGATTGATACGCCCTTTCTTCATCCACACCTTTTTACCTTGTACCGATTAAGTTCGGATGTGTATCCGAGATAAGAAATGCGCCTGTCATTTCCTCGTGCTCTGAACTGCAAGTGCGATTGCAGTTAAAATCAAAAATCCCCGTCTTATCCGCCACAAACCTTACTACCTGCGGGTGTCCCGGTCTAATTTCTCCAGCGTCAATTATTCCTAGACCCTTCAAGCTGAATCCATGAACAACATCCGCACTTTCAAGCCGGAGTATAATATATTCACCCCTTTTAATTGGAATCTCCTTGGCCTGCCTTAAGGTTTTAAAACGCCCATTCCAATAGTTATAACCCATCAATCTGCCCAGGATCCATCCGTGTTCCACCGTCGCGGTGAGCGTGATGACCCTCGCATGCCTTTCATATCTGCCTTGCTTGCTGGATTCATAATACCAGCTTAAAGCTGGGATTGCGACGAACATTGAGACTACGGCAATTCCGGCAAAAAACTCTCTTTTCTTCATCACCCATGCTCCCTCCGCCAGATCTCTATCAGGGTTGCCAGGGCAACACCGATCGCAAGCCCGGCTGCACCGGTGTAGAGAAAGTTTTTTCCAACGATAAGCTCTCCAAGCATAAACGGATGCATGGGTCCGCAGGGCTGGGAACATCGGTACCTGAACTTTCCAACTCTATCTGCTGTGAAACTGACCTCGTCCACCCGGACAAACTCCTCTTGTTCGCCTCCTTCATCTTCCCATCTGATTTTTTGATATAGCACACCCTGCGGCCTCATGACAGCATCTATGTAATACCCTTCAAGATAAAAGCCATGGGGTATATCCTGTGTTTTCATCTTAAGGGTAATCTTATCACCTCTGCTGACCCGGATAACAGACGGATCGTATGCGTACTGTCTTGCCGTAATACTAATGACCCTTTCTCCAGGTTTGGAAATCTTTCCACCAACAAGAAGCCCTGCTGCTGAACTACCTGCGATCACAGCGATGACAAATAATGTAGTAACAATTCTGCGCCTCACCGCAATTTTTCCTTCATGGATATTAGTTGTTTATTTCATCACAGAGGGTCGGCCGGTTTTCCCCGTGTCAGGCTCAGATGTACCTGTATCTCCCCTTTTGCAGGCACAAATACCTCTTCCGAAGCACTCTCAAGCTTTTCATGCCATGTCTTCAGGAGATACACCCCTTCCGGGAGATCAGGATACTGGAGCTTTGCCGCTCTCATAGCCTCACTGTTTGGGATACGGAATGTTCCTTTCTTATCAGTAACCGCAAAGTAGGGATTTTTCAGCACCAGGACATAAGCCGACATCTCTGCATGGACGCTGCACAAAAGGTTAACAGCCCCTACACTGTCAAATACCTCTGACTTCGTTGCACCCGGCGGATATGTTCCAAGATCAAACCTCTTCACACTTGATGGTGAAAAAACATTATGCCTTACAGTGTCGTTGTTAGGAAAATCGACCCTGGTGCCTGATAAAACGGGCATTACATGCGGGATAAACGTGAGGTTTCTCTGGTCTAAAATAACTGACTCCTTAGGGGGTATAAACTTGTTTTTTCCAGCTCTTTCGATATAAACCACTACATTTTCAGGGCTGGGCAATCCCTTTACAGTCACACTGCCTGAAATCATACCTGCTACACCCACACCAGCTAACCAAAATGACACAAGAGTGCCCGTAAGTAAATAAAGCAACCTTTTCATCCAGATTCTCCTCTTTCAGGTTGTAGAGTATTGTAAAATTCATACCTCTTTCGGGATAAAATTGTAAAGTGATGGATATGCTCGTTTGAATGACTCCTTTAGCTCGTGATTCAACTCACCACCTGCCCAGGTCCCGAGACATTCGGGGCAGACCTCTCTCCCAGCTTTCAGCTTATCCTTACAATCACATATGGTTGCGGTGGAACGTTTTTGATCCAGGAGGCAGTAGGTACAACTTCCTCCGCCTGCCATGCAGCAGTTGTAATCCGAGAGAAGATTTAGCTCCCGGGCCTTCATTTTAAGATCAATTCGCTTTTCCTTGATCGAGTTTGATGTGGCGAGGTTTCTCCTACTGAAACTTCCCCTCATCCTCATCATTCCCATCATTCCCATCATACCCATAGAACCGCCTCTACCTGACATCATCGGGCACTGTGCGGGAATACCACGTTGATCGACAATCCAGCCTGCAAATATGGGATAAACCTTTTGAAAGCCCATCCATGCATGCATTGCGCCCTCTCCCTGCAACCATTTTCCAAGACACTCCGGACAGGTCTTTTTACCACGGTTCAGGTCGTATGTACAGTTGCAGAGTCCATCTTCATTATTTAAAAAACAGTAGATACAGGGATCGACCGTACAACAGTTGGATTCAATCTTTCTCAAAACCATCTTGGCTTGCCTCTGCCATTCATTTCGTAGATGCTTAACATTTTCACTTTGATTCACACCCTCAGTACTAATCAAATCCTGGAAGCTGATAAGGGAAAAAGCTACCACTAAGATAAAAAATAAGGTTAATCTGATAACTGGACACTTTATCTTTCTCATGAAAAAACCTCCCCAGTAACTTCCCGTTTGGTGTGCTGAGCTAAAAACCAGGTGAGACGGCCATCGCCACAGCCTACATCCAGTACAGCCCAGGCATTACCGAGCTTTGCTACAATTCTGCGATCAACTTCTGTGATCTCCATATCCGAAGACCGTATAAGCTGGATTTATCTTTTCCTAATTAAGGGTTACTTAGTTGAATCGCCCTAAGTGGACAGGCAAGAACGCACTTTGCACAACCCTGACAAAAAGACTGCAGGCAAACCGGTACTTCATAAAGTGCCTCCTGGACAAGTAGCATATGCGAACATGCAAGGGCTGCTATACAGCCACCATTATCACACTCCTCAGGCCGGCATTTATCATAATTTATTACAGCCATCATTTTAGGCATAATCTAACCATCTACTGCACTTTTTCATTAGTGCGATCCCCCCCGGATAAGGGCTGCATCATGTCTGATCTGTTCAAATAAAATTTCCCGAAGCAAATCGAATGCCTCAAGGAGGCGTGGGTTTGCAATACGGTAATAGACAACGTTTCCCTCCTTCCTCGATACAAGGATGCGGCGCTCTTTCATCATCGCGAGATGCTGAGATAGATTCGCCATAGCCAACCCTAACCTCTCAGCCAGCTCTCCCACACTCATCTCTCCATCTCTCAGCACGTTTATTAACTCGAGCCTCTTTGGGTGCGAGAAAACCTTGCACATGTCTGCATGGTATGTAAAAATTTGATTTTCCACATATATCTCCTCAAGGCAATAATTGGTTTCTGACGAATAATCAGCATTTTGGTAGCATGTGACTATTGCTATTAGAATAACTCTCTAAAGTTTAAGAAATTAGAAACTAATTATTGAGCTGGTGGAAGTGTCCCCCCTTGAATGGGAATTGTTCACCAGCGAATAATTAGTATTTTAGAATTTTCTAAAATTTTATACAACTACAATATTAAACTTCCTGTAAGGCGTCAAGCATAAAATTACTTATTATAATGATATAAACCGTCGAAAACGACTCAATCAGGGTGAAGTGTGAGAAGAAAATGTATGGTTACGGTCGATCTCTGAAGCATGAGGTGCAAATCTTTCAATTGCAATCCGCTCTACCAATTCTCTAATTTCTTCTATGCCTGATTCGTCCATAGCTTATACCTCCGTTTGTTTTTTATTAAAGCAGGGGAGGGGAAGAGCCCCCACCCCTGCCATCGGGCAGGCAGGATCAAAAGCAAATTACTTCGACCCATTTTCCAGGCTGGGTCAATCGTAAATTACTTCAACCCCTTTCCTGCCCTGCTTTCCTCCTTCACTTTTGTGCCTGGAGAGCTCTTCCGTTTCACAGGAGGAAAACATCCACAGCAGCAGTTACTGTTTTTATCAGCCATCCTTCTCACCTCCCTTCAGTAGAGTTGGTATTAATAAGAAATATCACGATTATATTATAATCAGTTAAGTAGTTATATAATAACTTAACAATATTTTCAAAAAAATTGTTCCAAGTAAAAGCTGAACAGTTATAATGTCTCATCTTATTCGTGTTTGATTTTTCCAATTCTCTCCTCGACACTTTTAAGCTCCCTTTCCAGTTCCTCCCTGTATTTCTTCAATGCTTCAAGGCTTTCACTTTCGAGCTCTTTCCTTCTTACGATATCCTTACCACCGCACCCGCAGGTACATACTTCGTTCAATACCTGTCGGCATTTCTCCAATACCTCCTCGTCTATTGAGTATGGAATCCAGTACCCCTTCCTTTCGTTCTTTACGAGACCTGCTTGCCGTAATACCTTGAGGTGCTGGGATACCGCTGCAGGTGTTATACCAAGGAGTGATGAAATAGTTTTCGTTCCTATGGACCCCCTGGATTTCAAGAGGTTGATTATTTTAACCCTTGTTTCAACGCCCAATACCTTAAACATCTCTGAAGGTTCTATCGCCATATAACACAAATAGTATGATTAAGTATTTTAATAATAGCTTAAATATTAAATTGAAATAGCTCCCTTGTCAAGCATTTTTTTAAATCTTTTTTTCACATGGGAGGAGTGATCAATGCCGAAACTGACCTATCCCGGGTGCTCGGCCTTTCACGCAGGGAGAATTAAAGAACCTCTGCATGGTACTTATAAAGATTCCTATCCAATTCTGAACTCAGGAGTACTTCTTCGTCTCTGCCAGGCTGCAGGACATCCTGTGCCGGTTCCGCAAGACCTCGGGAGAAATGTAACATTCATAACAATACAGGTAGGTCGATGATATGCTCCTCGGCCCACACTCCCTGGAAGTAGGATGGATCGACGATGTCGATGTTCTGCTCCCTGTCCTCAAGCTGGGATTTCATCACATCGCCCTCGAAATCCCTGCGCATCTCCTGAAGGCTATCCCACCAGTTCTCTGCGCACCCGTAGAAGGGCGCAGGACCAAAGGGCGATTCATCGAAGGCAAAGCAGTGGGTATACCAGCGTATTCCGGGTATGATCATGCTTCCATCCCTGTCGATCACTCTGGCTGCGTGCTGGTAGAACCAGTTCTTCAGCTCCTCCTTCGTCATCGTGAGGGGAAGCTTGCATATCCCTGTCAGGCGTACCATGTTCTTCCCCTTTGGTATGCTTTCGTACCCCTTCATGGTGATGATATTTTCCTCAAGCCAGGCGGCCTGGAAACGGGAGGGATCGTTGAGCCTGTACCTCGCCATCTTCTCAAGCTCCTTCTTCATGATGGGTGTTTTGAAGGCATACTTTAAATCATCAAGTGATCCGAACCATAACTCCTCAAACCCATCAAAGGCAGGCGGTCCGAAGGGGGAATCCTCGAAGGAGAAGAGGATTGTGTACCACTTCAACCCGGGCAGCCTCTTCATGTTCTCCGCATGTTCAAACCACCACTCTCTCAGGCCATTCTTTGAGAAGTCATACGGGCTTTTGATGGTCATCATCTGCTTGTAATCTGCCCTTCTATACAAAGGATACATGATATCCTCTCTCAAGTTCTTATCACTTAGTTTACTATTACCTCATGTGTCATGGTAACTAAAAAATTACTTTACACTTACACCAATATTAAAAACCTAGCACTGGAGGCACCAAAGAATTAGTGGATTATTCAAAGAATAGACTATTGTGAAATGCCAGCTATCAGCAAGAAAGTTTAAGGATAATGTCATTTATCATTATTTTTATTATTTTTGAATCAGAAAGAATAATTGTATTTCTTTATAAAAGAAACATTGTTCTTCATACTTGCTTTTTTTTCCCGACATAACTCAATATTGGAGCAGTTAAGATGATTTCAAGGATAGAAGCATTAAACTATCGGTGTCTTCAATACGTGCGACAAGAGATTGAGCTTTTTCAAATACTTATCGGTCCGAATGGCAGTGGTAAGAGCGCATTTCTTGATGTTGTTCGTTTCATAGGACAACTTGTATCTGAAGGCCTCGATGAAGCAATCTCTGAAAGGACAGCCAACCTCAATGATCTTATCTGGAAGCACGTGCAAAATAGGTTTGAAATTGCCGTAGAGATGAAAATACCAGGAAATCTTAGAATACGTCTCGAGCATCCTGAACATAATACATGCAGATATGAGGTCGCTATTGGAATCGATCCAGATAGCAGTGAAAATGCTATTTTAGCTGAAAAGGCAACATTATTAACGCAAGAGAAACAGAATAATGAAGACTATGGGCTTTTCCCCCGCTATTTAATGCCACCTAATACAATAATAACACCTGCTCGTTTAAAGGGAGCCAAAACCATAATCAATAAGGTTAAAGGCGGTAACGATAATTTTTACGACGAGACTGGAAAAGGATGGGATCATGCTTTTAAACTGGGGTCGCGTAAATCATCATTAGCTAATTTACCTGAGGATGAGAGCAGGTTTCCGGTCTCAACGTGGCTAAAACATACGCTTAGTGAGGGAATTGAAAGCCTGATTTTAAATAGTGTTGTAATGCGAAAGCCAAGTCCCCCAGGGCAACCAAAAATTTTCCAGGCAGATGGTTCTAATCTGCCATGGGTAATTGAGGATTTACGTAAAAGAAATATTAGCAGATATGAGCAATGGCTTTCGCATGTACGTACATCACTTCCAGATATACAAAAAATTCAAACTGTAGAGCGACCTGAGGATAGGCACCGATATTTACAAATATTATATTCAAATGGTTTAAAAATACCATCCTGGGCCGTATCTGACGGCACTCTAAGACTGCTCGCCTTGACACTGATTGCGTACCTTGAGGAATCAGGACGCATTTGGCTAATCGAAGAGCCGGAAAACGGTATTCACCCACGAGCTGTTGAGACGATTTACCAGTCGCTCTCTTCAGCTTATGATAATCAAATCCTGTGTGCAAGCCATTCACCTGTTATACTTTCTCCCGCAAAACCTGAAAATATACTATGCTTCGCTCAAAATGACATTGGTGCTACAGATATTGTAAACGGTAAATTACATCCCAACGTAAAAGATTGGAAGCGTTTCGCAGATTTAGGAACCCTTTTTGCCACGGGAGTTCTTGGGTGAATAACAACTATTTTTACGATATTGTTATTTTGGTACCTGGAAAAGATGAAGAACAAGCTATTTCTGCTCTCCTTTCGAAAAGACAAAGAAGCCTGAAAATTCGTGATGTTACTTATAAAATTCTCGTTCACCATCAACGTGACGCGGGATGTTTCTACGGTGGCCCCGATATACTCCAAGCCTTTCAACAAAGAGCACGCTACGCATTAATTCTTCTTGATCACGAGGGATCGGGTCAAGAAACAATGTCTTGTGAAACTATGGAGTCTGATCTTCAGAGCAGGTTAATTGCTTCAGGTTGGGGTAACCGGGCACGTGTAATTGTAATAGAACCTGAACTGGAAATATGGATCTGGAGTGATTCACCATGGGTTGACAAATTACTCGGATGGCATAACCATACATCATCACTTCGAAATTGGTTGGCTCAAAAAAATATGTGGCCCCTGGGATATTTAAAGCCTGTTCGACCTAAAGAAAGCCTCGAAACAGCTTTGAGGAAAGCTCGTATTCGCCGTTCATCTGCCATATATGGTGAACTCGCCAGACGAGTTAGTCTGAGGCGATGCAATGATACAAGTTTTTGTCGATTAAAAAATTTACTCATATCGTGGCTTGCAAAAGAGTAATTATAGCTAATTGATCAGATCTTCCTCGCTACCCGGTCGCCCTCGTACACTGCGTCTCGAATCCTCCTTGGCTCAACCGCATCCCCTATAACCCAGGAGCTTGGACAGCACCTGCTCAGCTCTTCTGCCTTTTCAGACAGAGCCTTCATCCCCGCAGCAACCACCACCATATCGGCGGGCAGCTCGGTTCTTCTGCCCTCAGAATCCTGCACAACCACAAAGCCATCCTCTATTTCAGTCACCCGTGAGCGTACATGAACATCAACCCCCTTCTCACGAAGCATCTTCTCCATCACAAGGGTGTGATACTTCATCTCCTCAAGCGCCATCAACCGGGCAAGCTCTTCGACTATGCTCACCCTGTTCCCCCTCCTTTTGAGCATGAGAGCTGTTTCACATCCCACATCTCCACCCCCGATGACGACTATGTTTTTCCCCCTCACCTCATCCGCCTCCATCAGACAATCCGGTGCCGTAATAACCCTATCCCGGTTTATACCAGGTATGTCCGGGATCCTCGGTTCAGCCCCTATCGCCACTATGAGAACATCCGGGGATTCCCTCACAATAACCTCAGTTGTCACTTCGGTTTTCAATCTTACCTCAACACTGCTCTCAACCACCTCGTCACGGAAAAACTGCAGCAGGTCGCCAAACTCGTACTTGAACTCAGGCCTGCTCCCTGCAATCACCATCCCCCCGAGCCGGTCCCTCTTTTCATACAGCGTCACCCTGTGCTCCCTCCGGGACGCAACAACAGCGGCAGTGATCCCGGCAGGACCGCCCCCGACAACCATGACCCTCCCCGGTTTTTCGGCAGGCAAAAGCGGCTCTTGAGGCTCCCTCACGAGGTAGGGGTTGACCGTGCAGGATGCGATGCTGGCGTTTCTTACAACCTCGTGGTGGCATAAAAGACACTTGATGCAGGGGGTTATCCTTACTCCCCGCTTTGCTTTCAATGCCCAGTGAGGATCGGCAAGCATCGCCCGCCCAACCGCAACCATGTCGGCTTTACCCTCAGCGATGATTGCATCGGCTTCTTCCGGTTTCAGTATTCCTCCTGCTGCAATGATGGGAACGTCCTTTATATGGGCTTTCAGGTTCTCTGCAAGGGACACTGTGGTGTTCCGTGGCTGGTACATGGTGGGCATGGAGGGGTACTTTGCCAGCTGCATGTACATCACATCCTCTCCCATCGCCACCTCATGGAGGTATACCACACCCTCCAGGGCTATCCGCCGGGCTATCCTCACCCCATGCTCCTCATCAATCCCCTCAGGTGTTACATCCATGTGCGCATTGAACTTAAAGCCGACCGGAAAACCGTCACCGCATACCTGCCTTATCCTCCGGATGATCTCCACAGGAAACCTCATCCTGTTCTCGAAACTCCCACCGTACTCATCACCCCTCCTGTTGGTCGCAGGGCAGATGAACTCAGAGATCAGATACCCGTAGGCGCCGTGCACCTCCACTCCATCGAATCCTGCCTCCTGAGCACGCCTCGCCCCCTGGGCGAACTCCTCAACCAGTTCCTTGATCTCGTGGTTTTGCAGCTCCTTCGGGCGGAATAAATCACCCCTACCCCATTTGTCCCGGTAGAGTGGTATATCGATCACAGAGGGAGCATAGCCACCGAGAGGGTCGTTCCCTCCAACCACAACAAGCTGGAGAAATATCATTGCACCATTCTTATGTGCAGAGTCGGCAAACTGCCTCAAGCTCGGGATAAACCTGTCATCGTAACAACCTATCAGCTTAACCCCGCCCTTCAGCGACGGCCGGGTGCCCTGGGTTATGATGAGGCCCGTCTCCCTTGCCCTTTCAGCAATATAGGGAAAGTAGCGCTCGTTTACAGTCTCATCATCGTTGTACGCGCCTATTCCGATCGGGGCGAAAACGATGCGGTTTCGCACTTCGATTTTTCCAAGACTGATCGGAGTAAATAAGTTCTTCAATTCCAATTTCAGCCTCCATCTACGAAGCATTATGCTGAATGATTTTGTCCTTATCTCCGTATTATTGGAACCAATAAAAAGAAATAACTAATCACTCCTCGCAATGACAGCCGGCGTAATTTTAACCTCGATACATACTTTTAACTGAGCCCATTGCGACAACGGGGAGGGGGTGGCTACGGCCTCCCCTTTAACCACTCATTTTAATTATTGCGTTTGTATTAGTACGGCATCAGGTCCTCTGTGATGGGTTTCAGCTCTCCGTGCAGCAGCCTG
>CAZPCG010000018.1:0-14672 GCA_964584875.1 uncultured Spirochaetota bacterium | reverse complement strand
ATTTATGGCTTTCATAAATAAATTCACTGCCCATTTGCTGCAATTCAGGATGAGTCCACACAAAGCGTTTCAAGACATCTTTGCCATGTAACACGACAATCCAACCTTCATTGAAAAAAGCGTACCCTGAGGTAGAGCAGTAACGGTAAGCTACAGTTTGATGAACGCCTCGGCAAGGCCGATGATTAAGCCGAGTATAGCCCCTGAGAGCGAGCATTGCCCCCGAGAGGATGATGAAAATCGTAGCGCCGGCCCCTGCCTTCTTCACGAGGGCTTCGAGGGCGGTCACATCAAACTCCCTGATCTTCTGCTCGACGATGCCCGAGACCATCCCCTCGTCAAGGAGTTACGATTTATTGTATTTGAGAATTGCTTCCAGTTTCAAAAAACAACATTCTCAGCCGTACATATTACTTTCATGCTCATGAGGATTAGCTTGTAGTAGAAAAATAAGTTTGTATCCGATGGTAAATATGAGGCTGGTCTATATTTTCAGGATGAAGTTCAGCATTACCACCAGTATTGATATAGTGAGGGTGAAGCCTATTCCCATAGCCCAGGTAAGGAAAGAAAAGCGTTTTTCTACCTGCTCGAACCTTCCATCCATCTCCTCATGCATCAGGTCCAAGTGCTTATCCACCTGTTGGAACCTTCCCCCCATCTCCTCATGCATCAGGTCGAAGTGCTTATCAACCTGTTCAAAACGCTTATCCACCTGCTCGAACCTTCCCTCCATCTCCTCATGCATCAGGTCGAAGCGCTTGTCCACCAGGTCAAAGCGCTTGTCCATCTGGTGGAGGAGCTTCTCAAGTATTTCCTTATGTCCCTTGAGCTCCTCTTCTATTCTAACCACTCTTTCCAACAAGTTTACCCTTCTCTCTTCCAAAATGAACCTTTCTACAAGACGTTTATAAATATTGTTTTCCTTTTGCTCCAGCATTTCCAGTATCTTTTTCTCCAAATCTCCCAGCTCGATATTACCCATGCGTTATCCTTTACCTATTATTTTATAATATTATTTAAACACGGTTTGTCAATATTTTGTTTCATCAACCCCCACTTTGTTTACCTTAGACTCTTTACTTTAATGCCCATAAGGGTGAAATTGTAGTTGGAAAATAATAGGAACTTCTTTCACGGGCGGAATAGCAGCTTTATGTCAAAGGACCTTCTTTTCAGGGAGGTCCCTACAGGAACTTTGTGGGCGTTTACGGTCTGCACCTTTTTCTTACGTGAATCAAAGGAGGAGGTGGTGCAGGGACCTTCGGGAAGGTCGATATACCCGAAAAAGAAGGAAAAATGGAAATAATAAATCCTTTTTTCCAGGACATGGGAGAAAGCTATTTTCTCTGATGAAATTCAAAAAGTAACCTCTGGTACGCGGCTCCTAGATTCCTGAAGGGACGTTGAAGTCAAGTGTTTAATTTGTAAAAGTCAGAAATAAGTGAAACAAAACATTGACAGGTCGTGTTTAAATATTATAATATTAGTGAAAGGATAAGGTATGGGTAATATCGAGCTGGGAGACTTCGAAAAAAAGATTATGGAAATCCTGGATCAAAAAGAGCGGAATATTTACACACGTCTTCTGGAGAGATTTAATTTCGAAGAGAGAAGAATAAACTTGATAGAAAGATTGGTGAAGATCGAGGAGGAGCAAAAGGGACAAAAAAGCATACTGGAAAAGCTTCTTCATCAGATGGACAAACGGTTTGAGCAGGTGGACAAGCGCTTTGACATAATGCATCAGGAGATGGAAAGCCGCTTTGAGCAGGTGGACAAGCGCTTTGACATAATGCATCAGGAGATGGAAAGCCGCTTTGAGCAGGTGGACAAGCGCTTTGACATAATGCATCAGGGGATGGAAAGCCGCTCTGAGCAGGTGGACAAGCATTTTGACATAATGCATCAGGGGATGGAAAGCCGCTCTGAGCAGGTGGACAAACGATTCGAGCAAGTGGACAAACGCTTTTCTCTTCTTACCTGGGTTTTGGGCATAGGCTTCACCTTCACCGTATCAATACTGGTGGTAATACTGAACTTTGTCCTCAAAATATAGGCCAGCTCTGCCAAGACGACAGCTCATTTCGCCTCAATAGTATACCCCGGAGAGTCCCTCCAGCTTTCGGCACTCACCCGAGCCATGCGTAGTATCCCGCTGTTCGTACCCTTCCCACCTCAACTACTGCTATCGATGGCACTGAGGGTGATTAATAAATGGGGTTCTGAATATGAAGGAACCAGATGTTCCTGCTTCTTCATTATATACCTGTGGATTAAATGCTTGCCATTTTCCTGCTTTTGTGTTCTCTATCGCTGTAGGGTTAGAGTCAAGAGAGAGAAATTATCATCGCTGTTTTGGCGGCTTTTCATCTGGCATGTTAAAATCCAATGAACGCCTCGGCAAGGCCGATGATGAAGCCGAGCATGGCCCCAGAGAGGATGATAAATCGCAGCTCCGGCCCCCCTGCCTTCTTCACCAGAGCTTCGAGGGCGGTCACATCAAACTCCCTTATCTTCTGCTCGACGATGCCCGAGACCATCCCCTCGTCGATAATAGATTCAATAACCTTACGGTTGAAGTAGCCGTCTTTATCTATGAGCATGGCTGTGACGATGCGCTTGACGAGCCCCTTCATGAGAGGCAGCTCCCAGAGCTTCCCGCCGTTATGCTCCAGGTAGCTGTCAACCGCTCTTTCAAGCCTCTGGCGGTCCATCCTCAACCTCAGGTCCTCGCCGTTTACCAAATAATCGTTGACAATGGCGCCGGCCCGCTGAGCAATCGTGTCCTTCCGCTTCGGGAGCAGGCCCTGTATGCCGAGGAACTTCTTTCGGGGGCGGAATAGCAGCTTGATGGCGATGAAGTTCGTGATGAATCCCAAAAAAGAGCCTACGGCCGGGTATATGAGGAATTTCAAATAATACATTCACCCAAGATAATACAAACGGAGGCCCCCTCCCACATCTTTCTGCTGTTTTAATAGCCCAGTGTAAAGGTGTATGTTCTTATTCTTTCCGATAAACTTCTTTACGATGACGGATGTAATAAATAGTTAAAACTTTCTTTATTTATGTCCATTTGGTAGACTACTCTCTTCTTTCAACCGTTTCTTAATCTCCTCGAAATTTATTGTTGGCTCATCCCGACGTTCAGCAATGATTGCGAGATCGTGAAGATCCTCTAATAGTTCTTCATACTCATGAATAGGAAGAATTACCGCTGTCTTTCAGAGCTCTTCGGGCGGCAGTCGATCTTTCCAGGATTCTGGATCTCGGTGTAGATGCATGACTGCCACGATTAGGATCATGTCACCCCGGAGCTGGTAGATGACACCGTATGGGAAGCGATTCGTCCGACACCGACGAGTTCGTTGTGATAGGGACGCCCACGCATTCGGATATTCTATGATGCGGCCGATGGTTCGGTTGACCTCCGCAGCGAACTCATAGCCGAGCCCCTCACTTTCGCCGTTGTAGTAGCCGATAGCTTCAATAAGCTCACTCGCGGCCGGATCGAGGAACTCGACCTTCATTAGATCTCGCCCCGCTCGATTCGAGCAAAAATCTCGGCGGCTGGCTTCGAGTTGATCTCCCCCCGTTCATAAGCATCGATCCTGTCTTCAGCCTCGGCCGCCCAGCGCTCATCGATGGCCTTTCTGTCGGGAAACGAGAAGCTGGCAAGAAGCTTCTCAATAAGTTCCGCCCTCTCTAGAGGAGACAGGTTTAGAGCATCGAGAAAAACACGATCAGCTTGCGGTGACATATCTATACTCCTTTGCCATCCACGAGGAGATGGTGCTGGTTAACAAAGTAAACAATCTTCAGCCTAAATATAGAAAGGAGTGTTTTAATTATCAACTAATTCCTTGAATCAAGAAAATGCTACCCCGGGCAATACTTTAGAGAGAAAACCGATCTAAAAGAATATAACTAAAGGCGTGAGTGACCACCTCAATTGCATCCTCAAGCCTTTCTGCGGGAGAAATGGCGGGAGGGAGAAAACCATGCCGTCAAAGGGAGCCGTTTGACGCTTGTGCCTCTTTTGACCGAACCTGCCTGATAACAGCCCAGGCCAGGGCGGCCATGGCTGCATTCAGCATGACAAAAAAGAAAAAGCCGCTCTTCAGTCCGAACCTGTCAGAGATTGCGGCCATTACGAAGGGAAAGGCGAAGGCCCCGATGCCGCCCCCTGTTGAGGTAAACCCGATTGCGACAGACTGGCTTTTAGGAAAGCTTGCGCCTACAAGCGTTATGACCACCGGGTATATAGCCGAGTAGCCGAGTCCTGCAACGAAAAATCCCGCCCCTGCCGGTGCAGCCTTTCTCATGAGAGTGGCAAAGAGGAGGGACACCAGGCAGATACTCGCCAGAGCAAGTAAAAGCTCCGGCTGGCGTGAGCCGCGGTAACCAAATGATATGCCGATCCTGCCAATCAGAATGCCGATCCAGAAGAGGGAAACCATGTACGCCCCGAACGAGGAGGTGCTTTTGAGAACCTTCACATAATACTCTGCCACCCACGATGAGATGCCCATCTCGGGCCCAACGTAGAGTAGCAGTATTAGGAAAGAAAGGATGAGCATGGGATGCTTCAGCAGGTGCAGGTTTTTATGCCTTTTTTCTCCCGGGGCATCATCCCTCTCAAGCCGCGAGAAGGGAAGAAAGAGCATTGATGCAGCCATGATGACTGACACCAGGGCCAGCGCACGGTAGATGATACGCCAGTTCGATTCAGCCCCAGCCAGTTTACCGACGATGAAAGGGCCGATTATTGCGCCGAAGGAGAATGCGGCATGCATCAGGTTCATCAGCCTGCTCTGTCCGCTCTTTTCCATGCGCACGACGCTGAAGTTCACCACGACCTCGGTGCCCCCTTGACCCGTCCCGATGAGGAACTGTAGCAGGAGGTTTGAGATTACCATGGGGGTCGCGGCAAAAAGCGCCAGGCCCACCGCCTGGATCATAAGGCCAGAGACCACGACGAACTTCGGCCCAAACCTGCTGACCCCTATCCCGCATAGAAATGTCGATATGAAATACCCGACTGCACCGGCGGAAATTACAGCTCCGGTGGCTGTATAGCTCCAGTGAAACTCGCTCAGTATCTGGGGAAGTGCGGCGCCAATGAGGGTGAGTGTTGTGCCGAAGAGGGCAAAGTTAAGCCCCATGAGACTGTAGATGGATGCATGGCGTCTTTCAACAAAGCTCATGGGGGGAACCAGTGTTAATGCACAGATTTAAATATTACAGGATTCAAGACCATGGTCTTCGTCAGTTCTGTACCAGAATAATTCAGTATTCATTACAGCTCCTTGCGGTAAACCCTGTGCCGTTTGTATATGAAACCGCCAAGCCGTTTCATTTCAGCCTGCACCCTGGTGTTTGATTCCAGCTCATGGTGGCTGTCGCTGTACTCCATGCCAAGCTCCCAGGCGCTTGTGATCATGGCAATTGCCATCACAGTATCAAGCCCCTTTCCCCTGTACTCTTTCTTAATGGCACCGAGGAGCAGGTCGACCCTTCTTGACTTTTTCTGGGTTCTCTTTATCTTGAAATAACCGAAGGGCAGAAGCCTTCCCTTAGCCTTCTGGAAGCCCTCTGTGATGTCCCGTATGCCGAAGACAAAACCAACAATCTCGTCCTGCTCATTCACCATGACTTTCATAAAACGCGGTTCCATGATTTCGTAGTAGGTTCTGGCTGTTTTCCTTATGACCTCTTCGCTCAGAGGGATAAAACCGTAGATATCAGTGTAGGTTTCGTTCATAAAGCTAAGGATCTTCTCAAGGTAGCGTTTTGCCTCCTTTCTTTTAGTGAACTCAAGCATTCTTACCGACGCCTTCTTTCGCACCCTTTCCGATATCTTTTCATACAGCGGTGGTATGGCGCCAGGCACCGGTGTTTTGTAGGTTACGTAATCCACCTCTTTTGAATATCCTGCCTTTTCCACCAGTTCAGGAATGTACGGCTCGTTGTAGATAGTCCCGATTGAGGGTCTTTCATCGAAACCCTCGACAAGGAAGCCCTGGGGGTCCTGGTTCGAGAATCCCAGCGGCCCAACAATCCGTTTCATACCCTTCTGCTTCGCCCAACGCTCAACGGCGTCGAGTAGGCCTCCCGATACTTTCTCATCCTCCACCGATTCAAAATTGCAGAACCGAGCCTGAGGGTCTTTCCAGAGGGCATTGAGCTTCCGGTTGATTATGCCCATGATCCTCCCTGCAGGCTTCCCATTCTTTATTGCAAGGTAACAGACAATTTCAGAGTAGTGCAGATGATTGTTCTTCTTCGGATTGAGATACCGTTTCTCACGCATCATGAGGGGAGGCACCCACATTTTTTGATCGGCGTGCAGTTTAAAGGGTAGTTTCGAGAATGCACGCTTTTCCTTCTTCGTTTTCACCTCTGCGATTTCAACTGACATCAATGTCTCCTAGAAGATTTTCCGCTTCAAGATGATTGCGCCTTCCGGGCAGGTCTCCATGCAGCAGTAACACCTGATGCATGATCTGTATACATGTTCCGGGAAGCCGCCCTGCTGGATAGAGATGGATTTGGGCTGCGAGGGACAGATCCTGTAGCATTCGAGGCATCTGGTACACCGCTCGTATCTAATGACAGGGCTCTGAACGAGAAACCGTTTCAGACTCCTTCTAAGAAATGGAGGTATGGAGTGAAAGCCGCGACCGTTTCCTGGAAGGGCAAAATCTCGCTGAACGTTTGCAATGTCCTCCCCGAGGAGTTCAAAATCAAGCATGGTGCCGAGACCACTTTCCTGGCCTCTAACCGTTGTGGCAATTCTTTCCGGGTTTAGCCCGATAATAGTTGATGCCACGGCATCTAAAGCAACAGGATCAGATGAGAGGAGAAGGGCTCCAAGCTCTGTCGGGGTGCCCCTCCTCGGGCCATTACCCTCCATCCCAATTATACCGTCCATTATGTAAAGCCTGGGTTTCAACAGCATGGTAAGATCAACAAGCATCTGTGAAAACTGCCCGAGATCTTCCAGCTTTGCATGATACCCCGATTTTATCATCCCCGGTATACAGCCGAACTGGTTTTTTACTGCGCCCGTAAACATGGTGAATCCGTGGGTCTTGAGTTTAGGGAGGCTGATCATGCCATCGGCAGCAAGGAGTCCCTCCGCAATTTCAAACACCCTGTTCTGTTTTCCTCCCTCGTGAAATATCTTTCTCCTGTTCTCAAAATCGGCCAGCTGAAGCTTCATTTTCTCTGCGGTCCCAAGGATTCCAGATATCTTCAGTGCTTTCAGCGGCGTGCTCAGGCATGGTGAATCGCCATAGGTTACCTCTGCTCCAAACTTCTTCAATGTGCTGGCTATTGCTGCAAAAACTGTCGGGTGAGTGCAGGTCGCAGTCTCAGGTGGATCGGCGGCGAGCAGGTTTGGCTTGAGGAGGATTTTTTCCCCTTTTTTTACGAACTTCCCGATACCTCCCAGGAGCTCAAGCCCTTCCTCCAGAACGTTCTGAACTACTGAAAGCGAATAGGAGCTGCATTTCAGGAGCGCTACCTTCGATCTGCTGAAATGTAACATGCGGTAAGGTCAATACATATAATGGAATTAGAAAAATATCAATCAATGTAAATAAGAATGGTGTAAAAAACAATATTTATCTCAGGCGGTGATTGTCGTTGACGGTGAATCTTGAATGATAGTATAATGTGCCATGTATGAAAGATAGAGAGCTCACAATAGTTGAGCACCTGGGTGAGCTTCGCCGGAGAATAATCTATATTCTTATGAGCGTTGCTATAACTTCAGGGGTTGCTTACCGCTTCATCGATGAAATACTCGCCTTTGTCACGGATGCAGGAAAGATAGAGAAGCTTGTTTTCATCAATCCGACAGAAGCGTTCTTTGTCATTGTCAAGCTCTGTTTGCTTGCCGGTGTCATTGGTGCCATGCCCTTCATCCTGTACCAGGTCTGGAGGTATGTCGGTGTGGCACTCAAGAAGGAGGAGAGAAAGTATCTGATCTATTTTGGTCCCCTCTCCTACGTACTTTTCCTGTGCGGGGCTTCCTTCGCATTCAGGTCTGTGCTCCCTCTGGGAATACGGTTCCTTCTCTCCTTTTCAAGGGAGAACATAAGCCCCATGATCACCCTCAATGCCTACATTTCATTCCTTGTAAAAATGATCACAGCTTTCGGGCTCATGTTCGAGCTTCCCCTCGTCATCCTTCTCCTCTCAAAGCTGGGCATCGTTACTCCTGAAATGCTCAAGAAGTGGAGGAAGTACGCGATCGTCATTATCTTCATAGTCGCAGCCATACTCACACCTCCCGATGTCGTAAGCCAGATCATGCTGGCAGTACCTATTCTCGTACTCTACGAGATTGGCATCATAATCTGTAAGGTTGTCACAAAGAAACGAATGGCAAAGTTGGCCATGGCCGAACCTCTCTTTTACGAGATATAAGGATTGAGAAGGGTTGAAAAATGGCTGAAAGAAGGAAAAGTTATTGCGTTGAGATATCGGATATCTTTGATGCCGAACAGGAGGATTTTATTATTGAGAAGGTACGTGGATTCCTACGGCAGAGCGAGGAGGAGCTGAGGGAATATTTTAAGACAACCGATACAATCAAAGTAAAGAAACTATCTGAAGAAGAAGCGAAGAAGCTTGTCGAAGAAGTAAAGGCGGTTGATGTTAGCGTTCAGGTATACGATGTGGATGAAAGGAGGAGGGAGACGGAGGCGGGGGCAGTACGGTGTCCGAAATGCGGTTACGTCCTTGCCTTTCCTGACTGGCGGTGCCCGGAATGTTACTATGAGTTCCCGGATTATGGAGAGGAAGGCGGATGACTCTTATAGAAATGCTCAAGGCACTCTCTGACATGGTTTACCCTTTTGCATCGAAGGATTTCTTCTACCAGGCTCCTTGCTTCGGTATTCGAAAAGCTCATTATTACCCTTTTTATATGGGGTATGAATTTCGCCTCCATGCTCAGCTCTGAAATTCCCACACCGGTGAAGAAGGGTGTGAAAATCGGATTTCCAGCAAGCTCTCCACATATAGCGCATCGTTTCCCATGCCGTACCGCAATCCTTGCGGAACGTTCTATGAGTTTTAAGACTGCAGGATTCTCCGGGAGGTAGTACGATGCCACCCTTTCGTTTGTACGGTCCACGGCGAGCGTGTACTGCACTAGATCGTTCGTTCCAAGGCTGAAAAAATCGCACAGCTCAATGATGTTTTCAGCAGCAAGGGCTGCGGAGGGTATTTCAATCATCGTGCCGATGCGTATGCCTTCATCAAAGGGGATCTGCTCCATTCTCAGCTTCTCCTTCTCGCTCTCAATAATTGTCCGCACCTGCTCCATCTCCTCGTAGCTTGAGATCATCGGAATCAGTATGCTCAAGCTGCCGAAAATGCTTGCCCTGAGAAGAGCCCTGATCTGGACCCTGAGGTTTTCAGGCTTCAGGAGTGAGATTCTTATCGATCTCAACCCGAGAAAAGGGTTTGCTTCAAGGAAGGGGAAGGATTCCTGAAAAGGCAGGAACTTGTCGCCGCCAATGTCGAGAGTGCGAATCGTTACAGGCTTTTTCCTGAATGTCTTGAGCAGTGTCTTGTACTGGGTGAACTGCTCCTCCTCCGACAGCAGTCTGTTTTGAATGATGAAAGGGAGCTCTGTTCGGTACAGCCCGACCCCCTCGGCTCCATACTGGAGGGCGATACTTGAGCCGGGAATTATGTCGATATTTGCGAGGAGCGTTATCCTTACACCGTCAGTAGTCACGGCAGGGAGATCAACGGTCTTTTCCAGCATTTGCAGGTACCTGTTATACTCATCCCGGACTTTAGTGTACTCCTCGACGATCCTCTCTGAGGGCTTGAGAATCACCTGCCCGACGTTGCCATCGAGTATGATGAACTCACCTGTTTCGATCTTTGCTGTTGCATCTTTCGCATTTATTATAGCAGGTATTCCCAGGGACTTTGCGAGGATCGTGGCATGTGAAGTTTCACTACCCATCTCAGAGATGAGCCCTGTGACCTTTTTCGTATCAATCGATATGATCATCGAAGGAACAAACTCCTTAACCACAAGTATGCCCTGCAAGTCTTTCATGAGGTCTGATACCTTCTGACCTGACATGGATTTGATGATGCGGAGTGAGACGTCCTCGATATCGCGTCCTCTTTCCTTGAGGTATATGTTGTCAATGTTCTTGAAGGTTTCCAGAAACGATTTGAGACCGTCCATGATGATCCACTCTGCATTTCTCCTTTTCCTGGATATCAGGAAAGGCACTTCATCGGTGAAAAAGGGGTCTTTGGTTATCATGAGATGGCTCTGGAGAATGTCGGCCTCGGCACTGCCAAGCTCGCTGAGAATGCGCCTGTGATCATCCGCAAGTCTTCTTCTCACTGCCAAAAGTGCCTTTCTGTACCTGAGAAGCTCCCCACTAACCGCATCTGCTGGAATGCTCCTATTTGACACGATGAACTTTTCCGGGTTGCTAATAATGGCTTTATCCAGTACAATTCCATCAACGATACCTTCACCATGAATGATGTTACCTTTGTTCATCAGAATGTACTCCACTTGAGAATGGTATTTAATTCTATTATAATCATATATGAAAAGAGAGGGATGTCAAAAAGATAAAGCCTCTGCATGGATAATTGTGTTGAAGAACAGGATGCAAGGCAGCGGCACCGGGTGGAGAGAGGCTCATGGATAAAATGAAACAGCAAGAATACCATAAGCGCAGGTATGACAGGCTTTTCAGGTACATGGGGGAACCTGTTTTCATAATCGATGCCAGCGGCACGGTGCTGGATACGAATGAAAAAGCCTTCTCTTTGTTCAACCAGCCCGCCCTGGGAAAAAACTTCCGCGAGCTCTTCCAGGGCGCTCACCCAGACCTAGCCTCACTCATCGCTGCTGGAATAGTGCAGTCGATACATGGGCTTGCGGCAACCTTCAGGATGAAGGAACACCCCTTCCTGCTTACCTTTGTACCCATATCGGAGCAGGAGCTCATGGTCATCGGGCAGGACATGGGTGAGGTTGCCTCCTGCCGTGCAGAAGTAGAGCATTTGAGAGAAAGGGTTCACACCCTTGTGGAAGAGAAGAAGCTGAGTTCCCCCGGGAAAACGGGAAAACGAAGGGTATCGTCGCTTGCGCAGACGATGAAGAAGCTCGAAAGGGTGAACTTGAAGCTCGAAGAGGTAAATCGCAATCTCACAAGGGAGCTTGAGCTTGCGGCTCTGCTCCAGAAATCCCTCATTCCCCAGCGAATTGTAGATAACCGGTTTTTGCAGTTTGCCTTTCACTATGAGCCTATGGAAATCGTCGGCGGAGATTACTACGATGTAATAGATTTTGGAGCGAGCAGAAAGGGGGTTTTCATCGCTGATGTTTCAGGTCATGGAGTATCTTCCGCTTTCATTGCAGCAATGATGAAGATATCATTCCTCAATTATTCCGCAAACCAGCCTTCACCGGCAGCCCTTATGGAAAAGCTGAACCAGGAGTACTGCAACGTGATACAGACAGGCGATTATGTAACCGCATTTTACGGTATTTTCGACTGCAAGTGCAACTCCCTGAGATACTGCGGGGCAGGGCACCCAAGGCCAATGGTCTTTCAAAGCAGAACAAAGGAGGTGGTGTTCCTGGACTCGGAGGGTTTTTTCATCGGGATGCTTGATGACGCTCAGTACACCGACGAGTCAATCGATTTTCATGAAGGTGATCGCTACATAGTATTTACCGACGGAATAGTTGAGGCTTATTCAGATGAGAGAAAGGAGCAGTTTGGCGAGCACCGGCTGAGGGAGAGCTTCAGGTGTCACAGTGAAAAACCGGTGGATCAGATGATTTCGTCGATTGTAATGGATGTGAAGGCCTTCATGCATAAGAGCAGGTTCTACGATGATCTTGCGATAATTGCTGTTGAGTACAGGAAGAGGTGATTGAGAGGCGGCATGTATTGCAACAGATGAATTTCAGGGGGAGATGCCATGAAATTAAGTGCGATAAAGAAGACCATCGAGTCGATACGAGAACTACCCACCCTTCCGATGATTGCAAACAAGGTGAATGCGCTTCTGTGCAATCCAAGGTCCAGCGCATCGGATCTCCAGGAGGTGATTGAGAAGGACCAGAGCATAACAGCAAAGGTTCTAAGGCTTGTGAACTCCGCTCATTACAGCCTGCCGAAGCGGGTGACCAATATCGCTCAGGCCATTGCGCTCCTGGGCTATAAAAATATCTCGTATATCGTAATGACCCTCTCTGTTTTCGATACTCTGAAGGCTGTTAAGAAAGGGAGCTTTGACAGGAGGAAGTTCTGGCTTCACTCCATTGCGACTGCGCTGATGAGCGTGAGGATTTCTGAAAAGTGCATGTATACCGCAACCGATGATATCTTCACTGCAGGGCTTCTACATGACCTTGGAAAGGTTTTCATGGATGGGTATCTGCACGCCGAGTTCGAAACAATTGTCAGCAGGGCTGATGATAGGAACATACCCTTCATTGAGGCTGAGCGTTCACTGTATGATGTTGACCATACGAAGATCGGCGAGTGGATTGCCAGGATGTGGAAGCTCCCGCTCCATGTTATTGCCGCTGTGAAGCATCACCACCAGGATGCCGAGGATAGAAAAGGGCTTTCAATCTCTTCTGATCCCTTCATCGACATTATACAGGTTGCAAACATCGGAGTGAAGATCAAGAATTTCGGGCACAGCGGGGATGGGGAGGGATATAAACCCGCATTTGAGAAGAAGCACTTCTTGCGGCTCCCCGTTGGTGAAGGGGAGGTTGTTGAGCTTCTTGAGGGTCTTGGGGATGAGCTTGAGAGGTCGCAGACTCTCCTCAACCTTGCTGTTTGAAGTCGGGCTTCAAGCAGCGGATCAGTATAAGTATAATCTCGTGACACCGAAGACCCTGTACTACAGGGAAAGGTCAAAGACATATCATCTCTTATCTGAGTGGTTGAAGAGCTTGTAATTATCAATGAAATCACTGGTTACAGGTGCGGCAGGGTTCATCGGCAGCCATGTCGTTGATCTGCTCCTCGAGGATGGTCATGATGTCGTCTGCTTCGTCATGGATACCGACGACCTCAGGTGGCTCGAGGGCAAAAATGTGACCCTGATGTGCGGAGACTGCACCAGAAAGGAGTCACTCTACCCGGCAGTCGATGGGAATCTCGATTATATATTTCACCTCGCGGCGGTGATGCGGGCAAAACAGCCCGAGACCTACTTCCGCGTGAACTACGGCGGCACAAAAAACCTCGTTGAAGTGTGCCTCGAAAAGGGGGTAAAGCTAAAGCGGTTTATCTATACCTCGAGCGTTGCCGCTGCAGGTCCGAGCGGCGCTCCAGGCAGGATGCCCGAGACGACCCTGTGCAGCCCCATCAACGATTACGGTCGGAGCAAGGTTCAGACTGAAAACCTTCTGAAAGAGCATCGCTCAAGCATTCCCTTTGCAATACTGAGGCCATCCCTCGTGTACGGCCCGCGCAACAGGAGGACCAATTTCAGCTACTTTCAGCTCGTTTCCAGAGGCTTCAAGCCGCTCATTGGCAAGGGTTTCACCAATGTTATCTATGTGAAAGACCTTGCCCGCTACCTCCTCTTAGCCGCTTACCGGGATGAAGCCCTGTGTCAAACGTATTTCGTCGGTGAGGAACAGGCATACAGCTACAGGGAGCTTGCAGATACCATTTCCGCACTTATGGGGAAAAGAACTATAACTCTGCAGGTTCCCCTCTTTGCGCTCTTTGTAGCAGGAGCTCTGCTCGGCTCCTGGGCAAAGGTCACCCGTACATCGCCGCTGTTCGACCTCCGCAGGTACAATGACATTAAATTCCGGTACTGGATGTACGATACATCGAAGATCGTGGGGGACCTCGGCTATTCACCGCAATACAGGCTTGAGGAGGGGATACGGGAGACAATCGAATGGTACAGGAAAGAGGGGTGGATAAAGTAAAGGCTCTCGTTACCGGAAGCAATGGTTTCATAGGGAGCCATCTTGTCGAGCACCTTTTAAAGGAGGGTTACGACGTTCACTGCCTTGTGAGGAGAACAAGCGATCTGCGCTGGATTGAGAACCTGCCCGTGGTCTTCGTTATTGGTGACTGCAGGGAGAAGGCATCACTGTACGGAGCAGTTGGGGGGAAGGAGTACATCTTCCACCTTGCCGGGAGGATCAAAGCCCACGGCTGGGATACCTACTACGATGCCAATGTCCTGGGTACCAGAAACCTCATCGAGGCATGCGCCGAGGTGAACCCGGGTGTCAGGCGCTTTGTGCACGTCTCGAGCATTTCAGCGGCAGGGCCCTCTTCAAAAGGTTTGTTTAAGTGTGAGGAGGAACCCTGCCGTCCCATCACGGACTACGGAAGAACGAAGCTACTGGGTGAGGAAGAGGTTAGGAGGTATGGAGGGAAAATCCCCTTTGTCATCATAAGGCCTCCTAATATACTTGGGCCGCGGAGCGAGGACCTCTACTCGATGTTTAAGATCTTGAAAAGGAGGGTCAAGCCGCTCCTTGGAAATGGGGACAGGCAGACGAGCATATGCTTCGTTCAGGACCTCGTGCGGGGCATCGTGATGGCCGCAACCAGCCCTGGGGCGGTTGGAAAGACCTATTACATCACCGATGGAAGCACCTACTCCTGGCG
>CAZPCG010000017.1:0-14722 GCA_964584875.1 uncultured Spirochaetota bacterium | reverse complement strand
AAAGGATGGCTCCTTAAATGCCCTTATCGATAAATGGTTTTTTCACCCATGAAGAATCTCAATGAAGAGTCTCAATGAAGAGTCTCAATGAAGAGTCTCAATGAAGATCTTTCATGAAGAGACCTATGGTAAAAGGATTTATTGTCGGCTTTCACACTTTACTAACCCTTACCATCATTGCTCTAACATCCTGCACGTCAAAGCTTAATTCCATTACAAACACAAGGATTGCCCTTGGAACATACGTAAAGATAACCATTGTCGCCAATCGAAGTGACACAGCCAGTGCCCAGAGCGCAATTGATAGCGCCTATGAGAT
Organism: uncultured Spirochaetota bacterium; assembly: GCA_964584875.1. GTDB lineage: Bacteria > Spirochaetota > B62-G9 > B62-G9 > DRHN01 > CAZPCG01. The sequence continues at coordinate 14,403 of CAZPCG010000017.1, read as the reverse complement.
GATAGATGAGTACCAGCATCTGTTCGATTACAGGAGCAGGAACGGGGCGCTTGCCGTTTTCAACGAATCGACAGCTCTGACAGGGAAGGATGATGAAAGGCTTTTCCCATTGCTTGTGGAAGCCCTGAAATATGCACACTATACGCAAGGCTACTTCGACCCGACAATTCTGCCGGTCGTACAGCTCTGGGGCTTTGATACTAACTCTCCCCGCCTTCCTCCTGCAGAAGAAATCGAGAGGATGGTACAGCTTGTGGGGTATGAAAAGGCGGTTCTTACAGAAGATGGGATAGAGAAACCGCAGTGGCTGCAGTTTGACCTCAGTGCCATAGCGAAGGGCAAGATTGTCGACCTCATCCGTGATTACCTTCAAGAGCTTGGATATACAAGTTTCCTCATTGATGCCGGAGGGGACATATACGTCCGTGGCCTGAACAGCAACAGAAAAAAATGGAGGATAGCCATCCAGGATCCTGAGCGGAGGGATCGGTTTAGCGGCATTGTTGAGAAGACAGAAACAGCGATCGTAACATCTGGCGACTATGAAAACTTTTTCGAAGAAGGGGGAAAGCGCTACAGTCACCTTTTTAACCCGCGCACCGGTTACCCGGAAAGCAACTGCAGGAGCGTTACCATACTTGCTCCGGATACCGCTTTTGCCGATGCTATTGCAACCGCCGTGTTCGTCATGGGGAGTGAAAGCGGCCGGGCATTTCTGAAGGAAAACAGAATCGAGGGCTTAATCATCTTTCAAACGGCAGGGGGCAAGATTGAAACCTTTAACACCCCCGGGTTCTGGAAGTAAAACAAATGCATCTGCTCCATAGCAATGCTTTCAAACCCCCAGGTTCTTTGCACATGAGGAATTGCCAGCAGCCAAACTCACCGTGATAATTGACTGCCCGAATCCAACGGTGGGCAGCGGCTTCTTTTTGGCGATCCTGTTCGCTCTCAAAACCTTTTATCTCAAGAATCACTTTGACCGATGCGCCGGCCTTTCTACGCAGGCGGACGAGATAATCCGGGCGGTATTCATGCCGCGTACCCTGCCATTCATAGGGAATCGTGAAATCAAGATGGTCGTTACGCACGTACGCAATCACCTCTGGCATCCGCTCTAACTGAAAGGCCACCGTATGTTCCCACTTTGGGGCATCTAACACAACATGGCTAACGTGGCTTTTGGTCGTGCCCACTGCCGGGCGTACAGTACGAAAGAGCACTTCAGACGTTGACCCTATGGGGCGAAAGCGCTCGATCACCGGCAGGATGGGCGGCTCTCCGGCTTCCGTGTCAGGTTCGATGGCTTGTGTCAGTCGCTCGATGATCCGTTGCTTATATTTGAGTAAAGCGATCTCCTCAAGCGGTGTCTCATCGTCGGTGATGATGACCCGCTCTTCCAGATATTGCCAAACAACTTCAAGCACCTGGGTGAATAAGATATGCCGCACGTTCCAATCCTCTCGTTTCTCTCTCAGCCGTCGAGTAAGTTCAGCGGCGATTTCGTAAACGCTTGCTTGCAGCCGCTTTTCACGGTGGAACGGGTTACGGTCGTGTAAGACTTCGGGGCCAGGGCCGAGACGGTCAGGACGGCCTATGCGATATCCCGCAGCAGGCTTTGCAATCACTTCGGTTGGTTCATGCAACGAATCGATCTGAAAGTAAGGGATATCTGTCAGATTAACACATATCCTCTGACGCACATCAAAGACATAGCTTTCCACACGTGGAAAGGTAATTTCGAGATATCTGCGCTCAGGCAAAGCACGCACAAGAGTCGAGACTTTTTGTACTTCGGTCCGCCCGAGAGGTTTCTTTTTAACGGGGACAACCTCAAAAGGTATGCCGTAAACATCTACATACTCTGGTTCGAACAAGCCGGTCTCGGGATTTACGTCGTAATGCGTGCGGCGCAATCCGCGTCCAACCACCTGTTCACACAAAAGTTGCGAAGAAAAGGCCCTGAGGCCGAGAACCTGTGTTACATTCTGAGCGTCCCAGCCCTCATTCAACATTCCTACCGATACTACACAGTGAATCTTTTTACCCGGCGGATCACCTTCGCCTTCCCATTCGGTTTTGCCGACGGTGTCCACTGTCTTTCTCAACCGTTCGGCGGTCTCCTGTTTAGTCTCTCCTTCCACCGCACTTTCTGCTTCCGCCAGTAGTTTGGTATCAATACGGAAAGTGAGTTGCTCATCCCGGTTTTCCAGTTCAGTCAGCACGTTTCCACTTCAAACATCGCCAGTTGCGGTCCTCGCGATGGGGTTGTCAACAATGAGGGCTTTGTCTAATTGTTTCTCGGTCATAGGTTCATTGTCATTTAAGGTACTCTTTCAGAAACTCACCCCTGCACCTTATTGATACATTGATGTTAGCAGTAGAGATGGTTTGAATCAACTTCTCATCAGTGGTCACAAGCGTAATGGCCTTGGTTGAGTAATAGATTTGAAATAAATAGAGGTCTTCCTGAAGTATTGATTCCAGTTCTTCTGATACGGGTTTGATCTCTTTCGGGTCCAATATTACACATTTCTGAGGATCACGGAGGATAATTTGATGAAGATATTTACTCACGGGGCGTATAAGGGGATCAGCCTGCCTCATAAGGTCGTATGCCTTATTCATCCATTTACTACCCTTTAAAACAGCTATCCTGTCACATTGCTCTTTCAACCTCTCTAAGAATCGAAAGCTTTCTGCTTGGGCTTCCTGTCCATTGTCGCCACGCAGGTCATGAAGAAGCCATTCGTTGAGAACGAAGCATTGGGAAGACACCACATCGCCTCCGTTTTCATTTCGTAACCTTTAGAAAGCTCTTAATATCCTCTAGTTCTGCCTCAATAAAACTCGTCAGCCCGCCTTCGATTTGTCCTTTTTCATTGACCTGTTGACGCTCAAACTGCGTGCTCTTTCTTTCCTTTCGAGCGAAATAGCATGCCAGATCAGATGGTTTCAGTTCACCTTTAACGACGAGAGTGAGTATAGCGGAAAGAAATGACTCGCTGTGAGTAGAAATGAGAAAACGTTTCCCCTCATCTCGAATGAGTTGAATTAATACCTTGGCAACTCCACGAATTGCTGATGGATGGAGATGAATCTCCGGCTCTTCTACACACATCCACTCGGTATCGCTGTATAAACATCTTGCAAGAAAGTACACGACCTGATTTACTCCAAAGCCTTCGTTCACAAGCTCACATCCCAACCCTGTTTGTTTGTCCGTCGAATCAAGCGAAAAGAGGCCAGTTCCCGGTGTGAAATGAACTCGAAAATCTCGTCCAAGAATCGGTTCCAGATAGAAGCTTACCTTTTGTTCAAGGTACTTGTCACTGGACAATAAGGTAGCCACTTCATCTTCCGTTATCATCATTGGCGTAACGGGAATTGATGAATAGTGTGATTTGGAAAACCCTCTCTTTATCGGAACGAAGCCCACCTTTCTGAGCATTTCGACAGGTGCATTAAGGGAGCCTGCAAGGCGTCTTGCTTCTTCTTGCGCTTCCGGATCCGGCGTTCCGGATTGAACCGTTGCCGTGATGCCATTCCAAGTCACAGTAAAAGTTAACTCCTTCAGCGAGATCGTCTCCTTAGTCTGTTGGTTTGCCGGATATGGAAACGAGACAGGAAGTTGAAACCTGGTTGTGACGTCGCCTTTGCCTTGAACGGATAAAACAAAATTTCCTTTGTTCTCCCCAATGGCAGCCCGGTATACGAGATGAAAATCGTCCTTTGGGATGGCAATGCCTAGCCCGATCTCGTTGCGCGTCTGATGATCGAAAACAACAGCCTCAAAACTCCCGAGGTTAGCAAAGGTGTAGTTGAAGAATCCAGTAGGATTCTGGTTAGAATTCAATACAATGTTCTTGAGGGTAAGCAAAGCGTATAGCAAGCTTGACTTCCCCGCGCTATTGGGCCCATAAACAACCGTAATGGGCGTAAGCTCTAGTTCCTGTTCTTTAATAGAGCGAAAGTTCTTGATCTCAATTCGCATTTTTATCACCCCTTCTGAGATAGGGATATTCCTCGTGGTACAACCCTAACCACCTCATTCTCCCGAAAGTCAATCACCTTCACCGCGACGCGGCGGGTTTCGCCCGCTTCGGATGGGAAGGAGACCGTACGGCGCCTTCTCGTTATCGCAACGAGGGACACACGCGCCACACATTCCTTTACAAGCCAATTCGCCGAAGGAAATCCCTCACCTGCTCAAAGGCCTTCTCATTCCACGGCCAACAACCCGCCTGAGCTGCTTCACCTAAGCGCAATCCTGCCTTGCGACTGGAAGCCAGAAAGACCTGAACCTTCGCTTTGGACATATTATCAGGCAAGGGAAGCTCCTCCTGTTGTAGACATTCAAAGAACCGCTCCACGCAGAGCATGGCCGGACCTTGCCCAATGGCTCTGAGACAGAGGTCTTCCAACATCCCGGGCATATCCACCTCTGGCAGAATCAGGACTGCAACCCGGGGCCTCTCACCGACGGCTACTAAAGAGCGATCAGGAGCAGGGAGATTTACAGCCTGCAAGGCATCACGGACACTTTGAAAAGCAGCCCCCGGATCTGCATTCGCATCCCTCACTACACCCAGGGAGACAACCTCAGAAAAGCCTGGAGACACTACAAGCGCCTTCAGATTCCGCCGCAATTGCTCCTTGCCGCCGACGGGCATGGTTTGAATGCTCTGTAATCCAAGGTGCTTGATGAGCGCTCCAAAGAACAGTTCCTCTTCTCTGCCCTCGACCACCAGCAGGTTGGGCTGTTCAATCTTAACGGCCATTATCGCACCTCCAGGCCCGTTTCAATGGCCGCCTCCAGGGTTTCCTGGTCATAGGTCACAGCGCGGATGGTTTCATTAACGCGTTCCAGACGATGCAAACGGAAGTCGTAGCGTTTACTTTCCGAAAATTCTCTGTGAGCCGCCACAATACACTCCAGGCTGTGAGTTGTGATGAAAACCTGGGTGTTGAACTGCCGCGCCACTTCCCCAATGGCTCGCCACACTTTGGGCAGGATGGAATGGTGAAGACCGTTCTCGATCTCATCTGCGAGTACAACACCATTAGGCGCATTGCCGATGTGCATAACAAGACTCGCCAGACGGACCATGCCCTCTCCCATAACAGGCAGGGGTATTAGACGACCTGCACCTACGTCTCCATGGAGCATCGACTCGCCTGCCACGACTACGATCGCCAGGCGCTTCAGTCGCGGTTCAATCAATTGCAATACCCGCAAGACCACATCCTGCTCCCCTCTGATTTCCAGCCTCCCAAAACGCTCTGCTTCCTCTCTGAAGGGGATACGTACCCGAGCGCCTTGGAAGAAAGCCGGGAAGGGGGGAGCAGGTGGAACCGGCTCAGTGCGGATCCCCTTTTGGTCCAAAATCATGTAATAGCTGTTATGCCGCTCTTTTTCTTGGTACTCAAGCCGAAGCACCTTGGCGATTTCTGAGGAGTCCAGAAACTTCAGAGACTCATCAGAGCCATAGTTGATAAACTGCGCTATTGGCGCTAGCTCAGAGGGTTCGCGCAATACCCTTAGCCGAAGCGACCGATGGCCGGTTACTGTGTTATCCCCCGCCAACTCTATAGTCATCGAGATATCGAATTGATGAAAGAGCGAATCCCATGGGGTTTCCATCCACCGCCCAAGCTCTATCTTCACCATCTCAATACCGCGAAAAGCATTTACCTTAAGGGCTAACGCCGGGTTGTACGCGCCGCAGTGAAGAAACAGTGCTTCCAGGAGAGCCGTTTTGCCAACGTTGTTCACTCCTGCGATCAGGTTGACTCGTTCCAGGTCGACAAGGGTCAACTTGCGAAAGCAGCGAAAATTGCTCACTTCGAAGGATTGATACATGGTCTATGCCCTCCTTTGTTCATATCTGATGCTATCCAATACAACCACCTTCACCACCTCATTCCCCCGAAAATCAATCACCTTCACCGCGATGCGCTTGTGCTGGCCCGGCTCGAATGGGAACGAGGTCGTTCCGCGCATTTGATCAAGGCTTCCGGATCAATCTGGCCTTTGAGGGCGCGTATGTCTCCAAACTGAGTAACTGCTCATTGGTAATGCAAGTCCCCCTCTACGCCGTGCCCCTTGACTGAAGAACGCCTATTCTGTTGCGGGTTTGCCCACCACGAATGACGGCGGCCTTCACGTACAAAGATACATCCATGATCCTGAAGATGTTTGAGAAGCTCAGTTCGCTTCATATGGTAAGAGGCTCTTCGATGTAATCGGAGACAGCCGCTCGAATTGCCTCCTGCCGGTTGAACTCGAGTGCTTCTTTAAGGGTGACTCTCAGGCTTTCAATAAGTTCTTCGCGACTTCTCTCCTGACAATTAACCCCGGCTACCTCCTCAATCCAGCCAATCCACCAATCTCCGTCCTGCTTGGTTATGGCAGTATATGTATTCGCCACTTATAACCCTCCTCAGCAATCAACATTAAGAAAAATATACAAGAAATCGCTTGTTATGGGTATCTCTTTGGCACCGAACATTGTCCATCAGCCGCCGGTGAAGCCCATCGGCTGCATGAGGGTATTGGGCGGCTCATTGTGTTGCTATGATTTGCTTTGCCCAATCCGCAGCTCGTTCAAGTTCGCCTTCTTTCAGCGGACCTTTTCTGCCTTTCACGAAAAAACCTTCTGGTGACGCTATGAGAATCCCGCCTTTTCTTTTAAGACTGTCAGCGATTCTTCCTGCAGCGTAGCCAAAGATCCCGACCAGTCTCGTGGATAATCTGGTATCGAACGCAGCCACATTGATACCACTAACAGCAGCCTCCGAGACTCTGTTCAGGAAGTCTTGAATAGCCGGGGTAGCTCTCCCCCCCTGGGTAGGAGAGCCGACGATTAGTAACTTCAATCCTGTCAATTGTTCTGACTTCACATTGAGCGGGATTGCTTCGTCAGTCGCCTTCGGCTCCTTCCTCGCAATGACAGCCCGACTTACACTGAGTATCTTGACATCCTCTTGTGAACCAAGAGCATTGCCAATCGCCCGGGCTATTTGCTCTGTATTGCCAAAAACCGAATCGTAAATTACCAATGCTGTCATCAAGATACACCTCCATACACAAGGTCTTCTGGGAAATATGCATGAATACACAGAGGCCAAAATTATCGTATCGACTGCGGAAGGCGATGAGGCTGAAACACTATTCCCTGAAAACAGAAAAATCGAAGAAATCTACGTAAACATGCTCTTTTCTGACCTCCCTCATGAAACGTTGAATGTTCACACCATCCTTCAAGACAAGTGTCGTCCCGGCCGCTTCGTCCACATTTGATCTCACCCATCTGTTACGGTACAGCCTGTGCTTTGCATCCTGCGATTCAACCGCTACCACCCACCGGCGTCGGATGGACATGCGGATAAATCCACCTGCCCACTCACGCAGCAGTGCAACCACCGTATTGCTTAGTGGAAACTTTGAAGCTTTTGCCAGTATGTTAAGAAGCAACTCTAAATCCCCGATGTACGCCATACCATGCCACACCGTATGCTGGTCGATTTTGAACCGGATCATTTCATTCATGCTCAGTAAATGGGCAAAACCGGCCAGCACATAGAAGGAATAAAAGGAGATTCGATCTCCATAAACAATTATCTCAAGATCCGGGTTCACAATGAGCGAGTCAGGGAGAGGTTTTGTCACCTGAAACGAATTGTAAGCGACTAGCTGAGCATCGAGGTCTTCAATGAGAAACCCCCTGAATAAAAGTTGCTTGACCCGCTCTAAAACCCTCATCATCTCAGCCCTCATGTCCACCCCTCCGCCATCTTCACCGGGCAACAAGCCAAGCACAACCGCCCTCATGATGGAGGATACAAGATATACCTCTGTACAATATCCGCTATGTTTCACCGCCTCAAGGGCAGCCCTCTCTTCATCGCTTAGTAATCGCCGAAGCAGCCCGACCCTCTGCTCGTAGGGGGCGTGCTGAAAATCATCTGAATACCGAACCTTCTCTCCTTCAGGCACCACTATCCCAAGCCTTTCCAGGTCCCTGTGGTAGAGGTTTCTGAGCATTGGGTCGGGCACCACTCTCCTCATGCATTCTGAGATTGCCCGGAGGGAGAGCATACCCTCCTGAAGTCTGAATAGGAGACAATCCATGAGCCTTACAATTGTATTGAGATAGAGACTTTGCCTGAAATGGACTTCCTTTCTCTCAACCCGTACAAGCTGCGATCGCCTGCTGTTAAGAAGCCAGACAGGAATAAAACAATCTTCATTGTGGACGAGAGCAATATCCACAAGACCCTCCTTAAAACACTTCGTTAACTCCCCTTCCCCGGACCCCCTACGATGCGAAGGATGACTTTGCGCTCCATCCCAGTAGAGAGGCATCGCCCCCCCGAGCATTACAAGCTCCCGAATCTGAGGATGTATGTCCTCCCGAAGGGCAGAGTCTTTTGTGATCAGTCCCGCAAGATGTTTCTCAATCTTATCGACTTCAAATATCTCGAAGCTATGGAGCAACCTCCTGACCTCATGGAAGAGATACACTTTATCCGTCCTATCAGTTAATAACGCCCTGTCCTTTCTCACATAGATCAACAGCCGTCTTGAAAGAGTCTCAACGATTTCATCAAATCCGGCTGTTTTGCCAAAATGCTCTCGTAACTCCCCTTTCGACACCGCTCCCTGCCGCTTCAGCAGAAAGAGCAGCAATCTCCGTTCTTGCACTGAAAAACAGGCGACATGATGGATAAAGCTCATCCTCTCAGTGATTTCCTCGTAAAGTACATTTTTTCCCTCACCGCTATCTGTTCCCCAGAACCGGTGTGCTTCTTTGAGGTATTGCTCACCTTTTTTAAGTATCTCACGCCTGAGCATCACACCCACATCCTCTGAATCAGGAGGGATGAAAAAAGAGCCAGTAGCTGGAGCACCACGTGCAGGAAATCCAACTTGTTCGGCAGGATAAAATCTACCACAAGCTTATCCCTCCCCTCACAATCAGCAATCGATTGTAGAAAAACCCTTTTCATAAAGAAAATTACTCTCTGCTTGAGCGGTTGGGACCGGAGAGTGAAAAAGAGGCGCAATTCGGAATAGGTGTTGTAGAAGAGCCGGATGATATGGTAGAGGATCATCATGAAACCACCTTTATCCTTCACCGATGAACCTCCGATTCTTCTTCCTCGCCTGGACAGGAGGCGGTCAATGGTGTAGAACACGGCAAACAGCTTCTCCGGCGCAAAACCACCCGTAAGAGCCCTGCTCATCATAAAGAGTTCGAGTATGAAAAGGGTGTAAAAGGCACCTCTAACGATCCCCTGTTTCATAAAAAGAAAAGGACCTGCCCGGAAAATGATCTCACCACCCCCATGGAGCGAATTGAGTATGAAGATGAAGAGCAGAACAGGCAAAAGAGCTATTAAATGATAGAGCCGTATTTTTAACCGCATCTTAAAGATGAAAGAGGTGAACAGAATGAACAGTGCCTGCATGATGAGGGTAGTGAATGCAGTGGTAATGAGGGCAAAGGATATGAATAGTACCGTATTTACGATCTGGGAGTATGGGGTTATTTTCACCATGGGTGGGATGTGCTTTTAGCTGTAAAAACGGTAAAACAAATGAGAAAGAAATTATTTCTGCGCATCCGCTTTCTTTGAACTTCTCTGCTCGCGCTGCTTTTCCACGCTCACCAGCTCCAACAATGATAGTTCAGCACCATCACCCATCCTGTTGCCAAGCTTCAGAATTCTCGTGTAACCACCATGTACATCCAGGTAGCGTGGGGCGATTTTATCGAAGAGCTTTGCCATAATGTCACGGTCCCTCAGTCTTTTCAAAACAATTCTCTTGTTGTGAAGCGTGTTTACTTTTGCCCTGGTGATCATTTTCTCGCTCAACCTGCGAAGCTCCTTCGCCTTTGCGGCCGTAGTTTTTATTCTCTCGTGGTCGAAGAAGGATACCATCATGTTTGAAAACATGGCTTTCCGATGCTCTCTATCCCTGTTGAACTTCTTAGTACTCTTGAGATGCCTCATGTTCTCCTCTCCCCTTCTCTCCCCATCAGTTTCTGATCCAGCAGTTCCTTCATACCGAGCGCCAGGCCGAACTCGGCGAGCTTATCCTTAATTTCCTGAAGTGATTTTTTCCCAAAGTTCTTCGTCTTAGAAATCTCCTCCTCCGATTTTTTCGCAAGGTCCCCTATGGTCTTTATATTGATATTTCTAAGACAGTTTGAGGATCTTACTGAAAGCTCAAGCTCTTCAACCGGTGTTTCGAGAACTGCTTTGAGCTTTTCGATCTCCGCATCTACCTCTTCTTCCTCGTCTTCAAACTCTTCACTAAAGTTAATGAAATGCATGAGGTAGTCTTTCAAAATCTTTGCGGCATCCGCTACAGCTTCTTCAGGGAGAATGCTTCCATCTGTCCATACCTCGAGTATCAGTTTGTCATAATCACCCCGCTGTCCCACACGGGCAGGCTCCACCTTGAAATTCGATTTTGCAATGGGTGAGAAGATTGCATCTACAGGGATTGTGCCTATTGTCTCTATATTCTGAACATACAATTCTGCCGGTACGTAGCCGCGACCGAGGTTTATCTGTATATCAAGGGATATCTTGCATCCTTTTGCAAGATGGGCGAGGACAAGGTCAGGATTCAGGACCGTTATATTTTCATCGACAGCAACGTCCACCGCTTTGAGCTCCCCCTCGCCCGATTTCTGCAGGGTTATAGTCCTCGTCTCTGCTCCATCGTTAAGGCGCAGGCGCACATTCTTTACATTCAGAATCAGATCGACCGTATCTTCAACCATCCCGGGAACAGTGTCGAATTCGTTGGAGATGAGCCTCATCGAATCTGTCTGGGGATCATACGCCTCTATGCGAATTGCAACAATTGCATAGCCCTGCAGAGAAGACAGCAGTGTCCTTCTCAAGGAATTGCCGAGAGTTGTCCCATACCCTCTTTCAAGGGGTGATGCAATGATTCGACCATAATTTTTTCCATCCCCCTCGTGTTCAATAACGAGTGTCTTAGGTCTCTTCATCCCCTTCAGGAGATTTTTCTGATTCATGGAATGTAAACTCCTCTGTAGGAAAATACGACTTGTAAATCCAACTCCTACTTGGAATAAAGCGCAACGATCAACTGCTCATTCATGGGTAGATCGATTTCTTCACGTTTCGGCAGGTAAAGAAGCTTTCCCCTGACCTGATCAGGATCAACCTCGATCCATGGAACAACTCCAGCTTTCGCAATGTTCTTCAAACTCTCAGTAACGGGGGCAAGTTTCTTGCTCTCATCTCGGATCTCAACCGTATCACCCTCCTTCAACAGGTAGGAGGGTATATCAACCTTTTTCTCATTGACCCGGACATGGCCGTGGCCTATGAGTTGACGTGCGCCTTTCCGTGAAGGGGCAAAATGCATCCTGTAAACGACATTATCAAGCCGCCGCTCAAGCAAAAGGAGCAATTGTTCACCTGTTACCCCCTTTTTTCTCAAGGCGAGCTCGAAGTAGTTCCTGAACTGGCGCTCAAACAGACCATAATACCTCTTCACCTTCTGTTTTTCCCTCAACTGCACACCGTACTCGGATTCCTTCCCACGCCTCTTTGGCATCTGGCCCGGTGGAAACTTCCTCTTGACGATGGCACACTTACTGGAGATACACCTCTCCCCCTTTAAATCCAGCTTGATGCCTTCCCTCCTGCACAATCTGCACTGAGGTTCAAGATATCTTCCCATTGTTTCTCACACCCTCCTTCTCTTCCGGGGTCTGCAACCATTATGGGGAATGGGAGTGACATCCTTGATCAAATTAATTTTCAGCCCAACAACCTGGAGTGTTCTTATCGCTGATTCCCGTCCCGCCCCGGGGCCCTTCACGTATACATCCACTTCCCTCAAACCATGCTCCATCGCCTTACGGGCAGCGTTCTCAGCGGTCATCTGTGCTGCAAAAGGTGTGGACTTCTTTGCACCTTTAAAATCGAGGCTCCCAGCACTTGCCCAGGCAACTGTATTCCCCGATTTGTCCGTCACAGTGACGATGGTATTATTGAAGGTTGCCTGAATATGAACGATGCCAGAAGCAATGCTCTTTTTTTCTTTTTTCTTCGTTTTTGTCCGAACAGTCTTTGCCACTTAAATACTCCTTGACTTTTTCTTCCCAGCTACGGTTTTTCTCTTCCCCTTGCGCGATCGCGCATTTGTTCGGGTTCTCTGCCCTCTCACAGGGAGACCTCGCCTGTGTCGTAGCCCCCTGTATGAGTTTATGTCGATCAACCGTTTGATATTCATGGCGACTTCTGTTCTGAGCTCACCTTCGATTTTATAATCCTTCTCAATTATATTCCTCAGGCGTGCTATTTCCTCATCTGTGAGCTTATGAACGCGGGTGGCGGGATCTATACCCGATCTCTCAATGATTTCCTTTGCCCTTGCCATACCGATGCCATAGATATAGCTCAGCGCTACTTCTATTCGCTTGCTGCCCGGAAGATCCACACCCGCAATTCGTGCCATGGAAAAAACCTCTCTTACTTTTGTCTCTGTTTGTGCTTGGGGTTATCGCAGATTACGCGTACTACACCCTTGCGTCTAATCACCTTGCATTTATCACAGATTGGCTTCACAGACGCCCTGACTTTCATTGAATCTCCTCTCCGGCCAGGTTATCCTCATTTAAATCTATAGGTTATCCTTCCCCTGTTTAAATCGTACGGGGAGAGTTCAAGGGTCACTCTGTCACCAGGTAGAATGCGGATGTTATGCATCCTCATCTTACCTGAAATGTGCGCAAGCACGATGTGCCCGTTTTCAAGCTCAACTTTGAACATGGCGTTGGGAAGAGGCTCCCTGACAATGCCGTTCACAGTAATGGCTTCTTCTTTTGACACAAAACCTACCCACCTCAGTGAGAAAGCAGTGTTCAGTCCAGCGTTTCTCTATTCAGTACGAGCCTAAATAATAATGCTTTTTCCTTCTACCGTCAATCTGCTGCGATACAGCTCCCCCTCATTCCCCGATCAAACCCTTTACAAATTGCGTCCTCTTATCTTGCCTCCCCTTTTCATAAAGCCATCGTAGTGTCTCATGAGCAGGTGAGACTCGATCTGCTTCATAGTATCAAGGTCAACGCCAACCATTATGAGAAGCGAGGTACCTCCCATGAGATAGGCCATTTCGGGGGGAAGATTCAGCCACCGCTGTATTATCGTCGGGACCAGGGCAATAAGGGCAAGGAAGATTGAGCCAGGTAGCACGATCCTGTTGAGCACCCTCTGCAGGTAGGAGGACGTATTGGCTCCCGGTCGTATACCCGGGATGTAACCCCCTACCTTTTTCAGATTGTCGGCAATATCGATAGGGTTTAGCTGAATCTGAGTGTAGAAATAGGTAAAAAAGATGATGAGCAGCGCATAAAGCGTCAAATAAAGCACATTGCCGGGAGAAAGAAGCGCAGCAAGCCTGTCAAGCGCCGGTACCCTGGCACCCAGGGATTGAGCGATCTGTGCCGGAAACAGGAGGACAGATGAAGCAAAGATGATCGGGATGACTCCCGAGGGGTTGATCCTCAGGGGGAGGTGAGTCCCCTGCGCCGTATAGACCTTTCTTCCAATAATTTTTTTCGCATGTTGTATCGGTATTCTCCTCTGACCCTGCTGCTCGAGGATAACAAAGGCAATAATTGCTATGAAGATTCCAAATGAGGCGATAAGCACAATCGGATTGAGCTCCCCGAGTTTCAACCGATCGTACACCTGACTGAAGGCAACAGGCATGCGGGCGACGATACCTATAAAGATTATCAGAGAAATGCCGTTCCCTATACCCCTTTCTGTGATCTGTTCACCTATCCACATGAGGAAGAGGGTACCTGCCGTAATCGCAACAACCGCATTTATGGTAAACTGGATCCCGGGATTCACAATTACTTCAGGTTGAGCCTTCATGAAAACAGTGAGAGCATAGGCCTGAATCGCACAGATAACCACCGTGCCGAACCTGGTTATCTGCTGGATTTTCTTCCGTCCAGCCTCTCCCTCTTTCGACAGGCGCTCCAGTACGGGCACAACAACCGTCAGCAATTGCAGAATAATCGAAGTGGAGATGTATGGCATGATACCCAGGGCAAAGAGGGTGAACCGGCTCAGTGCACCTCCTGCGAAAAGATCGAGGAAACCGAGCAATCCCCGTGCGCCGGTTTGTGTGAACAGCTGCTCGAGAGCAACCGCATCAACCCCGGGAACAGGGATGTATGAACCTATTCTGACAATAACGAGCATTGCCAGGGTAAAAAATACCTTCCTTCTGAGCTCCGGTATCTTGAATATGTTTAGAACTATGTTGCTCTGTCCTGCCATTGACCATCCTTTTACATTTTCATACATACAAATTCTTGTATTTTGCAC